>CAILTC010000105.1 GCA_903837025.1 uncultured Bacteroidota bacterium
AGATGAGCTTCAATAACTTCTTAGCAGCTTATGGCGAATCGGATTTTAAAATGGATGGTTATTTGAAAAATGTTATCAATTTTGCAACCTCAAAAAACGGGGTGCTAAGAGGTTCTTTTAGACTCAATTCGAAGTATATTAATGCGGATGAATTTATGTCAAATACCGCTGTTAGTACTACGAATACTGTTACCGAATCAAGCCCAACAACAGAAAAAGGGGTCATTATGCTTCCGCCAAATTTCGATTTGCAATTTCAAGCTAATGCACAAAAAATAAACTTTAACGGCCTAACGATTAACGATGCTAAAGGAGCATTAAAAGTAAATGAAGGCAAATTAAACATGCAAAATACAGGGTTTAATTTAATAGGTTGCGCAGTTGCTATGAATGCTACTTATACAGGAATTAATCCAAAAAAGGCGCTTTTTGAATATGAGATTAAAGCAACAGATTTTGATATCAAAAGAGCCTATAAAGAGATCAAAATATTTCGAACAATGGCTAGTGCTGCCGAAAAAGCAGAAGGAATTATCTCATTAGATTACAAACTTAAAGGCAAATTAAATGCTAATATGGAACCAATATTACCTTCACTAAAAGGGAATGGTGTTGTCTCTGTTAAAAATATAAAGTTTCACGGTATGAAAATGTTTAACGCCGTAAGCAACAAAACAAATTATGAGGGAATAAAAGACCCCGAAATAGGCAAAGTGGAAATCCGAAGTTCTATAAAAAATAATATTATTTCCGTTGAACGATTTAAATTCAAATTTGCTGGCTTTAGACCAAGAATAGAAGGAACAACAAGTTTAGATGGAAAACTAAATCTTAAAATGAGATTAGGATTACCTCCATTAGGAATCCTTGGAGTTCCATTATTGATAACCGGAAATAAAAACAATCCAAAAGTAAAAATAGGTCGAAAATCAGATGAGTTAGAAGAAACCGAAGACAAAACGGAATAAATAAATCAGGATTCTCTAAGAAACGAACAGAAAGCGCACATTATTGCCAATAACAACTGCAACCTAAACACAAACCCTATTATTTGACTGAATGCCTTTTATAGCCTTTTGACTAGTTGCTTATTTGATGATTTTTCCAAATTTCACATCAATTAAACCTTTAAAACTAAGCAGCTATTGGTTAAAAATCATACTGAATCAAATTTTTCTATAATCGGTTTTTAATTGTATTTTTGCACTCAGAAAAAAAGCATTATGATTATCCAAAAAACAAGAGAAGAAATAGAATTGATGCGCGAAAGTGCCTTAATCGTATCGAAAACATTAGGAATGATTGCTTCCGAAATCAAGGAAGGAGTCACCACTTTACATTTAGACAAATTAGCCGAAGAATTTATTCGCGATCATGGTGCTGTACCAAGTTTTCTTGGATTATATGGTTTCCCCAACTCGCTTTGCATGAGTCCAAACGCTCAAGTAGTGCACGGTATTCCGAATAATACCCCTTTAAAAAGCGGTGATGTAATTTCAGTTGACTGTGGTGCATTCAAAAACGGATACAATGGCGATCACGCTTATTCTTTCGAGATTGGCGAAGTGGCTCCTGAAACTAAAAAATTATTGCAAATTACCAAGGAATCATTATACGTTGGAATCCGAGAATTCAAAGCCGGAAACCGCGTGGAAGATGTGGGAAATGCAATTCAGAAATATACCGAAAGTCACGGTTACGGTGTAGTTCGTGAATTAGTAGGTCACGGAGTTGGACAAAAAATGCACGAAGATCCTGAAATGCCCAATTATGGAAAACGAGGTCGCGGAAAACTTTTTGTCGAAGGAATGGTGGTTGCTATTGAACCCATGATTAACCTTGGAACTAAAAACATCAAACAACTTAAAGACGGTTGGACAATTCTTACTGCCGACGGAAAACCAAGTGCTCATTTTGAACATGACGTGGCATTAATAGACGGTAAACCAGAGTTGCTTTCAACATTTGCTTATGTATATCAAGCATTAGGAATTGTGAGTAATGAAGAAGATGAGTTTAGAAAAGTGCCTTTTGTGATTTAGACAAATCAAAAAATTAAATGACCTTAAATGCCTTATATGGTTAACTTTTTTCAAACCACATAAGGCATTTAAGGTCATTTAAGAAAAAATTATCCTCTATTTTTTTAAAAAAAAATTGTGAAACAGCTAATGAAAAAACTCTTTAAACTAATCCTCAATACCATTCCTCGTCCTATTTTAATTAGGCTAAGTTATGTTGCACGTCCTATTCTTGCTTTGGCCTTAAAAGGAGATCAATTTACCGATCCTATCGACGGAAAAAGCTTCAAAAGTTTCTTGCCATATGGATATGAAAAACAAAGAGCCAATGTACTTTCTCCAAGTACGCTTTCGCTAGAAAGACATCGTTTGTTGTGGCTTTATTTAAAAAATGAAACCAATTTTTTTACTTCAAAAGAAAAAAAGAAAGTCTTGCATTTTGCACCAGAACAGGCATTTTATAAATTGTTCCGAAACCAGAAAAATTTAGATTATACCACAACCGATCTATTTTCGCCACTTGCCGATGTAAAAGCAGATATTTGCGACTTACCTTTCGAGGACAATTCGTATGATATTATTCTTTGCAACCACGTTTTAGAACACATTCCAGATGACACCAAAGCCATGCAAGAATTATTCCGCGTTTTGAAACCTGGCGGAATGGCAATCTTGCAAATCCCTCAAGAATTAGATAGAGCAACCACTTTTGCCGACGATTCGATCACGGATCAAAAAGAGCGCGCCAAAATATTTGGGCAATACGATCACGTTCGTATTTATGGTCGCGATTATTTCGACAAATTAAGAAGCATCGGATTTAGAGTAATCGAAGAAGATTACACCCATAAAATAACCCCAGAATTAGTCGAAAAATATTGTTTGGCCAAAGGCGAAATTATTCCTGTTTGTTTTAAATAAGCCTCCTTTCATCAAATTATAAGTTGATATAATTTAGCAAAACATAATTCGTTATATTTACATTTTAACAATTACGACATTATGATAGGTTCCATCATTCGAAAAATATTTCTGGTTTTCATCATTACTTCAACCACAGCGCAAACAGTAAATGAAGTCGTGCCTCCTTATAATATTAAAACGGTAGCTTTTTCACAAAATAGTCAAAACCAAGTTCCTATATTCAAATTAGGCGAGGGTTTCTTATTTCAATTTGACGACTTGTTTGGAAATGAAGCCAACTATTATTATGAAATCGTACATTGCGATTACAATTGGGCACCTTCTGAAATTCCGAAAAGTGAATACCTACAAGGCTTTGACGGACAACGAATTCAGGAATATACTAATTCCGTAAACACACTACAAATTTATTCGCATTACCTATTATCAATCCCAAACCAGAATACACAATTACGCCTTAGCGGCAACTATATCTTGAAAATTTTAGACGAAAATAAAGAAGTCGTTTTCTCTAGAAAATTCATTCTTTATGAAGATATTGTATCGATTCCGTTCCAAATAAAACGGGCAAGAACCGTGAACAACATGGAATCGAAGCACAATTTGGAATTTTCTGTAAAATCAAAAAGTATCAATTTTCAAAATCCTTTGAAAAACGTAAAAGTTATGCTGCTTCAAAACGGGCAGTTTAATAATGCAATAAAAAACATAGTCCCCCAATACACCATTGGAAATGACTTAATTTATAAATATGATACCCAAACCCAATTTTGGGCGGGAAATGAGTTTATATATTTTGACAACAACAATATAAGAGCCGCAAGCAATAATGTATCACATGTAGATTCTGGCAGTGATATTTATAAATCCTATTTATTTACGAATAAGGCTCGTGGAAATTATCCGTATTCTTACACACAGGATGTCAACGGAAATTTTGTGGTACGCAATATCAATGCAACAAATAATGACACCGAAGCCGATTATTCCTGGGTTTATTTTAGTCTTTCGGCTCCTGCTTTTATGCAAAATAAAGGGATTTATATTAGCGGAATGTTCAATAATTACAGCCTATCACCCGATTATAAAATGGATTATAATACAGAAAAGGGGATTTTCGAAAAAGCACTTTTAATCAAACAAGGGTTTACAAGTTTTCAATACACTATAGCAGACGACAAGGGAAATATAGATAACGAAAATGCAATCGATGGCAACTTTTACCAAACAGAAAATGATTACTCTGTGATCGTGTATTACCGCGAAAACAACGATCGCTACGACAGAGTTATTGGCAAAGGAAGTGCAAATTCGACTACTATCACCAACTAAAAAAACATTTTTAACAAATGTCAAAACGAACCTAAATTTTTGTAAATTTGCCATTATTAAACTCATATTTAGCACATTGATATGGTTTCACAAATAACAAGAGGAATAAAAATATCCGTATTAACTAGTTTTGAAGGTACTTACTTCAAAAACTATAAGATTCACTTTGCCTTTAGTTACGAAATTACAATCGAAAACCATAGCAAGGATTCTGTTCAATTAATATCACGTCATTGGGAAATTTTCGACTCTTTAAATCCCATCGAATTTGTTGACGGTGAAGGTGTTATTGGAAAAAAACCAGTGTTAAAACCCGGTGAATTACACACCTACAATTCTGGTTGCCTTTTGGCTTCGCCTTATGGTGCGATGAAAGGTTATTTTAATATGGTCAACTTTACCTCTACAAAGAAATTTAAAGTTATCGTGCCAACATTCAAATTGTGTGCTCCTTTTGCGCTGAATTAATAGGCATCGCGAGTTTAAAAAAACCTTAGAGTTATTTTCTTTTTACTTCACAAATTTATTTTCAAATAACTAGAGACATTTCACAGTCTTTAAAATATACGTTTATACGAATGTGAATTTTTCATTTCTATTCTACTAAACTTCCATAATAAGATTAGATTAACACTTTATAAAGTTATTTTTAAAACAATCCTTTGTACTTTTGTGAAATATTTAAAATTCGCGGGTGTGAATTTTACAGATAGTCTAATCTTAAATTAAACAATATGCTAAAAGGATTTTTCAATGCACCAAAAGCCGTAAACGAACCAGTAAAGTCGTATGCACCAAATTCTCCAGAAAAAATTACTGTTCTTGCTGCCTACAAACAAATGTGGAATTCTAAAATCGACGTTCCTTTATACATAGGAAACCAAGAAATAAGAACCGGAAACACGCGTAATATGACGGCGCCACACGATCACAAACACATTGTAGGAATCTATCATCTTGCAGAAAAGCATCATATTGAAAGTGCTATTTCTAGTGCACTTAAAGCAAAAACAAAATGGGCCAATATGGCTTGGGAACAACGCGCTGCCATTTTCTTAAAAGCTGCCGAATTAATTGCTGGACCTTATCGCGCCAAAATAAACGCAGCAACAATGATTGCGCAATCTAAAAATATATTTCAAGCCGAGATTGATGCTGCCTGTGAATTCATCGATTTTTTACGTTTCAACGTAGAGTTTATGACCCAAATCTATAACGATCAACCCAATTCAAATTCGGACATGTGGAACCGATTGGAATATCGTCCGCTAGAAGGTTTTGTATATGCTGTTACACCATTTAACTTCACCGCCATTGCGGGAAATCTTCCAGCAAGTGCCGCAATGATGGGAAATGTTGTGATTTGGAAACCTAGCGATAGCCAAGTTTTTTCTGCAAAAATCATCATCGATATTTTCAAAGAAGCAGGTCTTCCTGATGGTGTTATCAATGTTGTTTTTGGAGATGCTTTGATGATTACAGATACCGTTCTAGAAAGTCGTGATTTTGCTGGAATTCATTTTACGGGTTCTACACATGTATTCAAAGATATTTGGTCAAAAATAGGAACCAACATTCACCATTATAAAACCTACCCAAGAATTGTGGGTGAAACAGGCGGAAAAGATTTTATTGTAGCACATCTAAGTGCCAATATAAAACAAGTTGCTACCGGAATCGTTCGTGGTGCTTTCGAGTTTCAAGGACAAAAATGTTCAGCAGCTTCAAGAGCCTATGTACCCCAAAGCCTTTGGGAAGGAATCAAAGAACAATTAATCACCGATGTAAAATCGATAAAAATGGGTTCTCCTGAAGATTTCAGCAACTTTATAACTGCAGTAATTCACGAAAGTTCTTTCGATAAATTGGCGAGTTTTATTGATCAAGCCAAAAAAGATTCGGATGCAGAAATCATCGTTGGCGGGAATTACGATAAATCAGTTGGATACTTTATAGAACCAACGATTATTGTAACCACAAATCCACACTACTCCACTATGGAAACCGAATTGTTTGGACCCATAATGACGATTTTCGTTTATGAAGATGATCAATGGGAAACAACCTTAAAACTAGTTGACACCACTTCGCCTTACGCTTTAACAGGAGCCATTTTCAGCCAAGACCGTTATGCAATTGAGCAAGCAACAGTCGCTTTGCAAAACGCAGCTGGAAATTTCTACATCAACGACAAACCTACGGGAGCCGTTGTAGGAATGCAACCTTTTGGTGGGGCAAGAGCTTCTGGAACGAATGACAAAGCGGGATCGGCATTGAACTTATTGCGTTGGGCTTCGCCAAGAACAATCAAAGAAACATTTGTAACTCCAGAAAATTATAGATACCCATTTTTGGGAGAATAGTTTTGGATTTGCAAAGTTAGATATACGAAGTACGATATTTAAAAACCCACAAGAATCAAGTTGTTTGAGTTCTTGTGGGTTTTGATTTTTTATTATTGTGTTTGCTATTTAAACCACAAACTTCAACGGCAAATGCACGACTTTCTTAGTTTCGAAAAATTCGTCTTCAAAAAAGTCCGATAAATTATATTCGGTTGCTTTATGAAAAGCCGCTAATTCTTCGGTTAAATCGCCACCTTTTAGATAGAGAATTCCGTTTTTGAGTTCGTGTTTGTTTTTCTTTTTAATTTTATCTTTTACCCAAGACACAAAATCGGGCATATTGGTCACGGCACGACTCACGATAAAATCGAAATCACCTTTTACCATTTCGGCACGCAATTGTTCTGCTTTTACGTTTTTAAGTTCCAAGGCTTCGGCGACAGCCTGAACCACTTTTATTTTTTTGCCAATAATATCAATCAAGTGAAAACGCGTTTCTGGAAAAAGAATCGCCAATGGAATTCCGGGAAATCCTCCGCCAGTGCCTACATCCAAGACATAAGTTCCGGGTTCAAATTTGATGATTTTGGCTATCCCCAAGGAATGCAAAATGTGTTTGGTATATAATTCGTCAATATCTTTTCGAGAAATGACATTGATTTTTGCATTCCAATCGTGGTACAAAAAATCTAGTTTTGCAAATTGTTCCTTTTGAAGTTCCGTTAAATAAGGGAAATACTTTTGAATCTCATCCATCTTTATAAATTTTAACAAAAGTACAGTTTTTAGTTTTGAATATTTAACTCAATTTTGCAGATTGAAAATTTTTAATAATTATCTTTGCAACTTATTAA
>CAILTC010000106.1 GCA_903837025.1 uncultured Bacteroidota bacterium
CCTTGCGCTGTAGCTTCGGTAGAATCCCAATGAAATAGGTAGCTGATAGATAATCCAGCTAAAATCCAGCCAATGGTTCCCCAAACTCTAATATTGGCAAACTCTTTTTCAGGATCTTTCATTTGGTTGAACGAAACTGAATTTACAAGCGCCAATGTTGGCATATATAAAATCATATAGCCTAAAACGTAAGAATAAAATAGTGTTACATCTGTTGAAACATACATTTCATACATTAATAAAGCTCCTACAAGATGCAAAATTCCTAAGATTTTCTCTGCATTAAAATAACGATCTGCAATTAAACCAATAATAAATGGAGCAATAATCGCGCCCCAAGATTGGGTTGAAAAAACAGCAGCAGTTTCTGATCCGGAAGCATGTAAATTGCTCGCTAAAAAAGTTCCAAGTGTTACAAACCAGGAGCCCCAGATGAAAAACTCAAGGAACATCATGAAAGATAATTTAATTCGGATTGTGGTATTCATATAATTTTGGTTAATTGGTTGGTTTTTCGATTTATTGGTTTTGTATTAATTTATTTTTGGCTACAGTGAAAATATTAATGATTAATTAATTTAAAATATAATTTGAAATATGATTTATCATAAAAGTCAACTCTAATTTGTCATTCCGTAGGAATCTAATTTAAGGGTTTTGAGATTCGTACGGAATGACAAATTGGAATTGAAAATTTATTTTTATAATTTTAAAAACACCTTGTATAATTAGTAATTTTTAATTTGTAATTTTTAATTGATTCTTACATTCCGTTTTCACAGCCGGTTGTAATTTTCATTGTATTCCATTCTTTAATCATGATGTTTCTGTACCAAACATTTTCGCCATGATCTTGCAAAGCAATTTTCCCTGTTTTAGATACTGCAAAACCTTCCCAACCAGCAAATTTACTTTTAGCAACTAAGGCTTTAAAATTATCATTCCAAAGCATAGTTTCTACAACAATAACGCCATTCATAACAAGAGTTAGTTTTCCGTTTTTACAAACAACCTCTGCGGTATTCCATTCTCCAACAGCTTTTACGGGTTCCGAGGAACTTTTTATTAAATCATATAAATCGCCTGCGCGATGTTTTTCAATTTTTCCATCTGGATGGCCGTCATTGTCCAAAACTTGCATTTCAAGACCCGTGTTATACGTGTTTTTATATTTTGTTGGATCTTCATTTACATAAAAAATAATTCCACTATTTGATTTCGGAGCTACTTTCCATTCTAATTTTAAGTGAAAATTTGTATATTCATTATCGGTTACTAGATCTCCACCTTGATCATTTTTAGCCAAAGCTGGATCGAAATGTAAAACCCCATCTTCCACTTTCCAAGCACTTCCAACGGTTGTTTTTCCGTAAGTATGCCATCCTGTAGTGGTTTGTCCGTCGAATATTGATTTAAAACCTTTTGGCAAAGTCTGTGCATTCGAAGTTTGAATCATTGTAAAAATTAGTATTGAAGTACAAATAGTCTTAATCATTTTTTTAATATTTAAATTGTATTTTTTATAAAGTTAAAGCTTTCCAACCTTCACGATAGTTTCGTTTTATAAATTGGTTTACTTCATCAAAATTGGTAATTTTCATTTGGTCATTATCCCATAATAATTTAGCGGAACGTCCCGGATAAGTATCTTCACCAAGAACTTCTTTTTGGATGTCATAGCCTCTAATAGCCAAGTTAGCCATTAATAAAGCTTCGGTTAAAGGGCCTGCAACTTCAAAGCCAGAACTCAATTCATGTTTTCCATAACCCGCAATAGCACCTTCGATCCATTGTTTGTAATGTCCTTCAGAACCACCTTCTACACGAGCATATTTTTTGGCAA
>CAILTC010000107.1 GCA_903837025.1 uncultured Bacteroidota bacterium
CCTTCGGTAGAATGAAATATTTCGGAAACAAATTTCCCATCTTTATCTAATTCTCTTTTATCGGTAAAAGTGATTGTAATTCCTTTATTCAAATAAGACAACTCGCGCATACGAGCTGACAAAGTATCGTAAGAATATTCTATGGTTTGTGTAAAAATAGAAGGATCTGGGTAAAAAGTAACAATAGTACCTCTTTTTGTAGTTTCTCCAATTTGTTTTACCGGATATAATGCTTTTCCTTTTTCGTATTCTTGCTCGTAAACTTTACCATCACTACTATGAACCGTAGCTATTAAATGTTTAGACAAAGCATTTACTACAGAAACCCCAACACCATGAAGTCCCCCAGAAACTTTATAAGAGTCTTTATCGAATTTTCCCCCAGCACCAATTTTAGTCATTACAACCTCTAATGCCGAAACGCCTTCTTTTTTATGAATTCCTACCGGAATACCACGACCATTATCTTCAACAGTTATGGATCCATCTTCGTTTATATCTACAATTATCGTATCACAATGACCTCCCATTGCTTCATCGATAGAATTATCTACCACCTCATAAACCAAGTGATGCAAACCTCTAACTCCAACATCACCAATATACATGGAAGGACGCATTCTTACATGCTCCATTCCTTCTAATGCCTGAATACTATCTGCTGAATAATTGTCCTTCTTGATTTCTTCGCTCATATAATTTAATCTAAAAAATGTATTTTTTTTGTATAACACGCAAATATAAGAAAACCGATAGGAATTACCGATTGAATTCACATCATAAGTTGTCAAGTTATTAACAAAAATTATCAATTTCAATGGCAATTTCAAAGGTAATTTCAATGACTATAGAAAAGCCCTAAAATACAAATTTCCAAAACAAACATTTTAAAATGCCGTTTTGGAAATTTGAAAATTGAACAATCTCAATATTTTTTTTTTAATTTCTTATTGCAATTGAAATTGTTATTGTTATTGCAATTGAAATTTTTTATCTCATTATCCTTACATTCATTTCTTCTACCTTTTTATCCGATAAAAGCGATGGTGCGCCAAATAATAAATCTTCGCTAGTTCCTGTTTTAGGGAAAGCCATTACTTCTCTAATAGATGCTTTTTTCTCTAAAATCATCATCAAACGATCAATTCCCCAAGCGATTCCTCCGTGTGGCGGTGCACCGTATTGAAAAGCTTTGTGCATCGTCCCTACACTTTTCATCATTTCTTCTTTGTTGTAACCCATATTTCTATAAGTCGCTTCAAGAATTTCCGATTTATGTGCCCGAACGGATCCTCCACCTATTTCGTAACCGTTCAAGATGATATCGTATTGTTGGGCAATAATGGTTCCTATTTCTTCTTCAACCCCATTGATATGTTTTTCTAAATCATAAATGGCAGGCATCGAGAAAGGATTATGTGTAAACGTCCATCTTCCTTCATCTGTTTTTTCGAACATTGGAAAATCAACCACCCAAGCCGGACATAATTCCTTTGGATTAATCAAGTGCAATATTCTCCCTAATTCCTGACGAACCGCATCTAAAGCTTTATTAGCTGTTGCATAATCCGCTGCTGAAAAGAATACAATATCACCTACTTGCGCATCAGTAGCCTTGATAATTCCTGCGGCAATTTCCTCCCCTAAAAACTTAATAATAGGCGATTGCAACTCGTCTTCATTTACAATAATATAAGCCAATCCACCTAAGCCGTGTTGTTGTGCAATAGCGGTAAGGTTTTCGATTTGACCTTTAGACATCCGCTTGTTTCCTTGGGCTGCTGCCGAAACCTTGATACATTTTACAATTCCACCCTCTTCAATAGGCTTACTAAAAACCTGGAAAGTGGTCTCTTTTACAATTGCTGTAATGTCTTGCATTTTTAAGCCATAACGCAAATCAGGTCTATCACAACCATAGAAATCCATGGCATCTTTATAAGTAATCACTTCAAACGGACGTAAAATCCACTTGTTGCCATATATTTTTTTCACAACTTCATTAAACATTTTGGTGTTTAAAGCTATAATTTGTTGCATACTGGCGTAAGCCATCTCCAAGTCTAATTGTGTAAATTCCGGCTGACGATCTCCACGAGAATCTTCATCTCTAAAACAACGTGCAATTTGAAAATACTTTTCATAACCGCTCACCATCAACATTTGCTTGAACTGTTGTGGCGCTTGTGGCAAGGTATAAAACAAACCAGATCCTTTACGAGTTGGAACAATAAATTCACGTGCTCCTTCATCGGTTCCCGCACTAAGAATTGGAGTTTCAATTTCTAAAAATTCTTCTTCGTCTAAAATGTCACGCAATAATTTAATCACTTTATGACGGTTTACGATTGCTCTTCGTACTTCTTCATTTCTATGATCCAAAAACTTATATTGATAACGAAGTGCTTCATTGGTTTTTGCCGCTCTTTTAATTTCGAAAGGCAATGTTTTCGATAAGTTTAAAATTTCTAAAGCTGAAGTTTCCAATTCAATTTTAC
>CAILTC010000108.1 GCA_903837025.1 uncultured Bacteroidota bacterium
CACCTGATGATTTGCTACAGTACTATCCACTTGTACTTTCAGATAATCGGGGTTAAAGTAAAAAAATCCCTTATCTTTTAGTTTGTTATCAATGCGAATTCGTTCCTCTTTTATGATATCAAGGCTGTATCCTTGGTCTCTTTTTAACAAACTTCTTGACATTGTTTTACGAACTTTGCTGGAAATTACCGAAGAATCTGTTGGAAATTTAACTTCTCGAATTTTGTACTGTTTTTTAGGATTTACGCTATATTCTACTTTCGCTTTTTTTCCGTATTTGGTTGAATCTGCCGAAGTTTTTGCATTAAAATAGCCGTTGTTTTCAACATAGTTTTGTAAAACTTTTTTGGTGAATTCTAAATCTACTTGACTATATAAAACGGGTGGTTCTCCAACTTTGAATTTTAACCAATGCCGTAATCCTTTTTCCTTTTTCGGTGTTCCTACTAAATTATAAACAAACAATCTTGGTTTTAATCCAAGAATATTGGAATTAGGTTTTGGACGCAATAAAGTTTTCATTGCCGTTTTTAATGCTTTTTGCTCTTTTTTTGGAGTTTCCTTTCCTTCCATTTTAATTTTTGCACCAGTATAAAGCAGTTCGCCTTCGGGCAAAAATTTTGTATTGCTACAGGATGTTGCAATCAATGCTGAAAAAAGAAGATAAAGTAAATGGTTCTTATTCATTAGATTTCTTTTTTAATTCTTTTTTTAATTGATCTTTTGCTTTTTGCTCTCTGTCTTTGCGGTATAATTCCTTAAATGTGTTGTAATCTATCGTAATAGAAAAAGCTATTCCGGTTTCAACAACTTCGCCTTGAAGCGCCACTTGATATTTGTTTACTCGATACACCCGAACTTTATACCTGCCATTTTTTGAAAGTTGATAATCTAAAGAAACATCGCCCGCAATATTATTAGGGTTTTGATTTACTTGTTGTGGACCTTCTATACCAAAACTGCTTCCAACTGTGACTTTTAATCGATCGTTGAGTAATTTTTTAGAAACTCCTACACCCAAATCAGTTTTGTTTTGAAGCTGACCCGTTGTGTAATCTTGTGACGAACTCAAATCAAAATTGATGTCAACTCCTTTGATTAAATCTCCTGCAAGATTATCAAGTTGTTGGGATAAAAGTTTGCTTGCACTTTCTCTAGCTAAGGAAGAAATAGAGGTACCACCGGATTCACTAGCAAATGGATTTTCTCCAATGAAACGATTCAGCAGGAGCAAAGCAAATACCTGTTTGTTTAATTCATCGGGTTGTTCCCTTAATTGTGCCAATTTTGCTTGTGTTGCATTAATAATTTCTGTCGAAACACTATTGTTTCCTTCAGGTAGGATAATGTCAAAAGAGATGATAGGTTTCATTAATTCCCCTTTCATTATTAATTCTGTTTCAATAGGAATTTTTTGTTTGTAGGTATTCCTAACTTCGGTCGTAAGATTTCCTAATTGGTCATTAATAAGATCAATTGGTGCAGCATCTGTTTTATAGGTAGCAGAAATATTAATATCAGCTTTCATTGGTTCTCCAGTCCAAAGTAAATAACTTCCTTTCTTGATGTCGAATTTTCTTTTAATGGCACTAAAATTCATTTCGTAGCTCCCTTCCGATAATTCATATCTTCCTGTTAAAGTTGTTTTTCCTGAAGAATCAATGCCGCCGTTTAATTGCCCTTCGCCTTTTAATTTTAAATAGTCACCATTTGCTTTATCAATAATCACCGACATTTCGGCCTCTTTATCAATTTCAATATTTACCGAAGCATCAATGCCTTTTATGCTTGTTTTACTGCTAATTGTATCAACAGCAATAGTTGAAATTAGCGGTTTACGGTCTTGGTCAATAAATTCAACTATGCCTTCTCTATCCGCAATCGAAGGATCGGATTGTGGAATAACAACAGTGAATTTAGTGTCTTTGTTAATTTTGATATTTCCATCTATAGTAGGATTACTCCAATTTCCTTTGACACGCAAATGATTGTCCAAATACAATTCACCATAATATAAATCATTGTCTTTTGCTTTAGAATTTACTGCTTTGAAATTATCGGCATCAAGGGTCAAATCAAAGCCTAAATTGCTGAAATTTTGACTATCAATTTTTCCGTTTATTGTTAATTCATTATCCTTTTCATCTTTAATAATAAAGTGATTAAAGGTAATTGCGTTGGGTGTAAATAGTATTTTGTCATTGATCGACTTGAATTTAGAATTGAGTTGTGTCGCTTTGAAACCAACATCATTAAATTTTAATTCGCCAATCAAATTGGGTTGAGTTGTATGTCCATTTATTTTTATATTTCCTGTAAAAAAACCAGTGCTTTCAGATAATTGATTCATGGTAAAGCCTTGAATACTTTTTAAATTCAATTTTTCAATGTTAAGATTCATATCAAAACTGCTGTCTGTGGTTTTATAAATTCCGTCTAAATGAACAGAGTTATCTTGACCTGTAATCGAAATTTTCGTGTTATAATTAGCAGCAATTTCATTATTAATTTTGATGTTAATAGTGCCAATTGTGTCCTTTTTGAATCTAAAGTCTTCAACAGTTAAATCGGAAGTAAAGACAGGATTTGAAGCTGTGTTTTTTAATAGCACATTTCCATTGATTTTTCCGTTTGCGTCCCAATCCCCCTTTTGAAGGATATTTGTAAGTGTTATTAAATTAAAATTCACGAAATCTACAGCAATTGGTGCATTTGGTTTTTCGGATTGAGATTGAATTCGGATGCTGTTTCCGTTTTGACTCAATTCGAAATCATTGACATAAATCCCGTTTTTGCCAAAACGAATTAAATTTGTTGGAGCTATTTTCCAAGATTCATAATTGAGCATTACGTTTTTCGGATCAATATTTATTTCAGAACCTGTCTTGGAGGTTTTCAGTGTTCCGGCAATCAAATATTTTTCTTTGTTTTTTAAA
>CAILTC010000109.1 GCA_903837025.1 uncultured Bacteroidota bacterium
TGTTGTGAATTGCTTTCAAAATTGTATTTTAGCTTATAATTCCCAACAATTCCTTCATTATCATCCGTAGGTTGTCTGTTGTGAATTGCTTTCAAAATTGTATTTTAGCTTATAATTCCCAACATACCGCGATTCAATCGTTTGATATGTTGGTAGTTATGGCTTTATTTTAAAATTAAAAAGGAGTGGTGTTTGTTAGTTGCAATACAGCGAGTTAGTGTGTTTTCTAATCCTATACTATTAAAACAACTCTAATTGTTGTGAAGGTTTGTCCGTTTCAACCAGTTTTTTTCCATAAAAAAGTTCCATCATCCCAAATTGTTTGTCGGTTATTTGCATGACTCCGATTTTTCCATGTTCAGGTAAGTTGTTTTTTATTCTTTTTGTATGAACTTCGGCATTTTCTCTACTAGCACAAAAGCGCATGTAAATCGAAAATTGAAACATAGAAAAGCCATCGTCTAATAATTTCTTACGAAATGTACTAGCTATTTTACGCTCTTTGCGCGTTTCGGTGGGCAGATCAAAAAAAACTAATATCCACAAACTTCTATATTGGTTTAAACGGGTGTAATGTTCATCATACATAAACTGGGTATAAAATCTTTCGGGAAATTCCCTCAAAACATTCGTATAACGAATTCGTTGTTCTACTCATCGCCACCATCAACGGACTATTTTTTCCATCAATAAAAACATCTATACTGGCAATACTCAACAATTGTTTTTTGATTTCTATTGTCAATTCATCATAAGAGTCTTCGGTTTCCATTATATGACAAACAATCAAATCGACATATGGGCGATAGGGCTCCATAATATCATCGGCTAGGCAATAAGCATTGTATTTGTTGCGATGAAAAATGCCTAAAGTTGGCAACATCCCGGAACTAACAATTGCCCGAGCCGTAATTGCCCGTAGAATAGCATAACCATAATTTAGTAGATTATTGGGTGCAATTCCTTTTTGTCCTCTTGTAAAATTTTCTATCGGGATGAGGTTTTGCCAATAAAAAACAGCTGCTCTCGATTCGTGATTTAGCGCATCACCAGAGGTTACTTCCTTTGCCCAAAGTTCCATTTTTCGGCATGGAATTCCTTTTTCTTTGAGTAATCCTGCTTGGTTCATAATTTTAGAAATGATGGTTTGCTGCCACAAATTCTTTTTGAGTGGGGCAGAAGCATTGATTTGGTTTTTGAACCGTTCGCTTTGTTCGGTATGACCATTCAAAGACATTAATAATCCAATAGGTAAATGGAATTGGTCGCAATTGATTAAAGCGACATTGTTATTAATCAGTTTTTCTAGCAAACCATTGGTAATGGTGATTTGTTGGTTTTCGAGAACAATAACTCCAATATCCTCAATAGCCACGGTTTTGGTCTCTTGTTCCTTATCAGGATAAGAGATGACTATTTGCTCATTTTTGGTGCTCAAATAAGCAGGATTGCCAAAGAAAAGGGTGCGTTTTATCATTTTTTTAGAGCTTTAAAAATGCTTCAATTACTATTTTGGCCAAAGCCTATTTCTATTGATTTTTTATTGAATGGGCTAAAGCCCAATCCTATTTATTTTGAATTGCCTCCAATTATGAATTGCCTCCAGCTTTAGCTGGAGGGAAAAAAGGATAATAATGTAAATGGCTTTAGCCAAATACTATTCTTTTTGAAATTTATATTTAGCAATAAATTCGTTGTATTCCTCTTCAAATGTTTGTTTGCTATGATGCTCTTCTTGGTTTCTAATGTAATTCCGAACCTTATCAAGCATCGATTCCGAAACCGATACTGCAAAATATTCATCTTGCCATTCAAATTTATCTAAACACAATTTGTTTTGGTTAATCCAAAACGAAGATTCCCCTTTGATGAGTTGCATCACTTTTTGAATGGTTTGATCTGCACCTAAGGAGACTAAACAATGACAATGATCCGTGTAGCCATTGACATGATCTACAAAAATGCCTTTCTTTTGGGCATTTTCTTTAATATGATACCAGACTTTTTGTCTTAATTCTTTGTTGTCCAAAAATGGAATTCTATTTTTTGTACTCCAAACAAAATGGATATAAGTTTTGATGTAGGACATAATTTGTAGTTTAAATTGAATCTATTTTTGAATTGCTTCTATTTTTGAATTGCCTCCAGCTTTAGCTGGAGGGAAAAAATAATTGATTATGTAATTGGCTTTAGCCAAAATTGTTTGGCTAAAGCCAATTGTGTTTATTTCTATTTTATTGAATGGGCTAAAGCCCAATCCTATTGATTTTAGCTAGATAAGAAATTACGATTTGCTCATTTTTCGTGCTTAAATAAGCAGGATTGCCAAAGAAAAGAGTTCGTTTGATCAGAGTTAATATTCTCCAAGGTGAACAATTTTTCCTAAATTATTAATTCTAACTTTAGTTAGATTTTTTAA
>CAILTC010000110.1 GCA_903837025.1 uncultured Bacteroidota bacterium
CAGTTTCAGTACGTTTAATACTGAAACCTTTTTTTATAAGTTCTTGTTGAACCGCACCTAAAGCTGTATTAACTTTAAGATTGGTATCCATTTCTTTAGGGAAGATATACTCTTTACCTAATAGTATTTTTTGAAGTTCAAATGATGTAAGATCATTCTCACTTGTAGATTTAAATTCTGTTTCTTTAGCTGCTAAACCGTCTTTAAGTTCCTTCAGTTGTTTATTATAGTCAGCTTCTTTTTTGGCAAAATCGTCAGCAGTTTGTTTATTGTTTGCTCCGGATGATTTTTTACCTGCTTCATGAGCCAGCTTAGTAAGCTGAACCATTTTCTCATAGGTATTTTTATTAGCAGCATATTCTTCTCCAGGGTTCAAACCAAGTTCAATAATCAATTCATCCAGTTTACTATCAGCAACACCAAGTATAGACTGACGTAAAGCCTTATTTACTTCACTATTACTCTTTGCAGCTTCAATAGTTAATAGATTCTTATCTACTTTACCAATAGTATCATCAGACACTTCAGTATCTAAAGCAAATAACGGTTTCAATTCTTCTGTAGTAGTATCAATACCAGCTTTCTTGAAAAGTTTCTCTATTAATGTTCCTATCTTAGCCATAAAAAGTATTATTGTTATTGAACAATCGGAGTTAAAATAATTTATTCGAAAGAAGCAATCATGTCATTTGCAGCAGCTACAACTGTAGTTCTGATATCATCACCAAGCAATGTAGTTACTTCCTCCTTTGATTTTGCAGCTTTTATTAAAGCTATTTTATCTTTAGCACTGGAAGTATCTGCAAGTAGCTTTTGCAATTCAGCAAGTTTTTCATTAGCTGATTCCAACTCTTCATTTTTAGAATCCAATGCTGCCTGTCTGTCTGCCAAAGTTCCTTCCAGGTCCTTAACTTTCAATATTGCTTGTGCAGCAGTTACAAAACTTTCGTCAATGAATGGAAGCTTTGCAGCCTCTTCTTCATCCATTTCTTCAAATGTCCACTTCAGATTATCAGGAAGATTACGGTTATGAGCTAAAAGTCTTGGCTTATTACTCAATGGAACTGCATGTATCGTTCTGTCTGGTTTTCTGATAACTAAAACTTTTGACATAAAATGTAATTTATAAGTAAAATTTTGTTGTGAGGAATGAATTAAACCATTTTTAAACCTCATTAATAGAATGTAAAAATATTCAAATTGATAAATAAATACTCTTAATGATAAAACTTTTACTAAATTTGATAAAACTATAAGAATGACAGCAATACTTTTAAATGCAAAGAATATTGACAAAACTGTTGTAGATTTGATTTATGATAAGCAGTTGGAATTCACTAAAAAGCAAGGAAAGAAAGTCAGTATTGAAAAGACTGTAAACAAGCTTTTGAAGGATGCATACATCAAAAATGAAATTGTAAATGGCGGGTAAATTTTGTCAAACATGTGTTTCATGGGATCGGATAGCTGAAAGAATTTCTGGTGATATCTTTGGAATTTGTAATAATGTTGGAGTTAGTATGAAAGTTGCATTAGATGGCAAAACAAAACTTAGTGAAGAAGGTACATTATGGACTTGTGAATATTTCGGATGTATATACTGGAGAGGAAACACAGGAGTACTAATTGATACCAGTAAAATTGTAAAAGATTTATTGTAATGGATAAAGATAAGATTATTGAAAAAGTAAAGAATAAGAATCCTTTGACTCAGGAGGAGGAACTATTTTATTTAACCGAAGTGGCGAACATCCCAAAAGAGGAAGCTGCTACTATTATTAAAATTGCAGCTAATAAGGATAAAAATAAGC
>CAILTC010000111.1 GCA_903837025.1 uncultured Bacteroidota bacterium
AAAATTTATACGTGTGAAAATACTTCTACTTACAATAGGGAATACCGACAAGAAATATATGAAGGAAGGGATAGACGACTATGTGAAAAGACTCTCTTTCTATATACAATTTGAAACAAAGGTAATTCCGGATCTTAAAAACCGCAATACGCTCTCTGTTGAACTTCAGAAAGAAAAGGAGGGCCAATTAATTCTTAATCAGATTATTCCAGGCGACTATCTGATTTTGCTGGATGAACACGGCACCGAATTCTCATCTTTGGAATTATCGAAATGGTTAGAAAAGAAAATGATTGCAGGGATACGCCAAATCGTCTTTCTGATTGGTGGCCCCTACGGATTTTCAAAAATGGTTTATCAAAGAGCCGATTTTAAGATCTCCTTGTCTCAGCTGACTTTCTCACATCAGATGGTGCGCCTCATTTTTGTTGAACAAGTCTATCGGGCAATGACAATAATCAAAAATGAATCCTATCACCATGAATAATGATCATGAAACAAATCAGTGAAAGAAATATTTATCTCTTCATTGCGATTCCAATACTACTGGTCTTGCTGGTTTGCGAACTGTTTCTTTTTAAGGGAAATAGTCATGAAAAGGAAGTCGTACGTGTTTATCGTGTTTTTGAGAATAAAGAGCGCAGAATTCATCAACTGATTGACTCAGTCTCAATTCAATTGACGCATAATCCCAAAGTTTTGTCAGATTGGTCATTACTCCATTTTTTTCAAAACCATGAAGATGGCCTTGAAATAGCTGTTTTTGGTGAAAGAGGCTTGATGTTCTGGACTTCTTCATCAATCTCCTTTCCTGCCACGGAAACTAGTTTTAAAAAATCCAAAGGGTTAATTCATTTACCTACTGGTTGGTACTATCAAATTGTGCAACGAGCCGGAATTTATACAATTAACGGCTTTATCCTGATCAAACGGGAGTTCCCTTATCATAACCGGTATATAAAAAGTTCTTTTAATCATGATTTTAGACTACCTGATGATTTTCTGGTTCTATTGACACCACAGACTGATGCATTAAATATTGCTAAACCCGACGGAACACCCCTCTTTTCGATAGTCTATAATAAAAATACCCTCCAGTCAGCAAGTAATTCTAATCTGACAGCACTGCTTTTTTTTGCGTTGATCCTCTTATTTTTAGCTCAATTAGGCATTTGGTTCAAATACAATAAAAAGCTCACGTCGGGTATTAAGCTAATTGTTTCATTTGGGTTTTGTGTACTGATATATTTAATGGTTTGCAAACTTAGACTCCCTTCTTTTCTATTTAAAACAAGGCTCTTTTCCCCTGATTTTTTTGCCTACAGTAACTGGCTATCCTCTTTGGGAGAATATATCCTATTGTCTATTATAATGTTTCAGTGTTCTTTTTCCTTTTTTATGGTCTCCGATGTCCAAAAGAAGCAAAATAAAAGATTATTCCGGATCATTTTATCCTTCTTCTTTGCGGCATTTTACTTCTCATTCACTGTAGTTTTATTAAAGATCCTATTGTTGAATTCTAATATTTCCCTTGAATTCTTCAGTAACCTGAAATTTTCAGTAATTAACGTATATGCATTTATAGGCATATCGCTCCAGGTGTTTGGGTTTATTATAATTATCTGGAGATTAAGAAAGGATTTTTTTAGGGAACTTGGAGGCTTGAAATTTGTTCTTGGACTACTTTTTGCTGGCCTAATATCATCATCA
>CAILTC010000112.1 GCA_903837025.1 uncultured Bacteroidota bacterium
AAAAGAGTCTCTTTTTTAAAATTAGCATAATTTACAAATGAAAATATGTTATAAAAATTGTTAATTTACAAACAATTTAATAAAAAACATGACGCAAACATCCTAAATTGTCATTATATGATAATTATCAGGTTAACTCTTAACCTATCGAAATATCTTTGTCAAAGAAAAAAGCCCCAAATAAAATTGAAATAAAAACAGCTTTAAATTCCACAAAAAAAACAGTATAACAATTAATAATTAAAATCAAAAACAATGTCTAAAACACAAGTATCAAAATATTACATAGGACTTTTTATTAGTATTATGTTTTTTACCGTTAGCAACCTAAACGCACAAAATTCTTCTATTATTCCTCTAAGTTCTGTCATTAATGTTCATGGAACATCAAACGTTCACGATTGGGATATGAAACCAAATAAAATTAATGGTGATTTAGGAGTAACAGCTTCAAAACAGATTAGCACTTTATTAATAAAATTAGAAGCTAAATCATTAAAAAGTGGAAACGGAATTATGGATGGTAAAACGTATGACGCCTTCGATTACAAAAAAAATCCAAACATTATTTTCCAACTTACAGAAGCATCAACTGTAAAATTAAGTAATCAAGATGGAGAGGTGACATTAACTGGAAACTTGACAATGGCCGGACAAACAAAAAAAATCAATATTAAAGCCATTTGTAAAATCACAAAAACAGGAGATTATCAAATAAAAGGAAGCGTTCCGTTAAAAATGACTGATTATGGAATGAAACCCCCAACAGCGATGTTAGGCACAATGAAAACAGGCGATGCTGTTACCATCAAATTTGACGTGACTTTTAAAGGATAACTAAGAATACGTAATCAATAAACCAAATATAATAAACAACTAATTTAATATTCAAACTATGAAAACAATTTTTAAAATATCATTTATGATAGCGGCCTTTTGCTTAACTAGCAATCTACAGGCACAGACTACTTTTGGACACATACAAAACCAAATATCAAGAGGCAAAGACGGAATCAACCAATTTGACGTAAAAAAAGACAGCGTAAAATTTACGGGACTTAGCATTGATTTAGGAGGAGCTTTCAACATGGATTTCCAAGCCATAAATTCATTCAATAACCAACCTTCAACTTTTGCATTACCTTCAAAAATTGTTGGATATCAATTAATGGATACTGAAAACAATTTCGTCCTTCCTGCAGCTGACCTATCTATTGGAGCTCAATTATTTGACGGTGTAAGAGTAAATCTAGATCTTTATTTAGCTTCAAGACACCACAATGACACGTATGCAAAAGGGGGATATTTACAAATAGACAAATTAGACTTCATCAAGAAAGACTTCCTTGCAAGTGTTATGAAATACACTACAATTAAAATCGGACAAATGGAGAACAACTACGGTGATGCTCACTTTAGAGCTTCTGATAACGGTAGTACAATTAGAAATGCATTTGTTGGAAACAACATTATGAATTCATCCATTACTGATATGGGTATGGAAATCTATTACAACAGAAGCGGATGGGTAAGCATGTTAGGTATCACAAACGGAAACTTAAATCAAAGTACCCAACAAATTGTTTATACAGGTACTCCAAATACAGCTGTAAGCCCAACAATCTTAGCTAAATTTGGTTTTGACAAACAAATCGATAAAGATTTAAGAGTAAGACTTACAGGATCTATGTACCATAGTGCCAACTTAGGTAACTCTAACTTATATTCTTCTTCTAGATCAGGATTTGGCTGGTGGGGTGTATTGAATAATAATGCTTATACGAATAATAATGTTGCAGTTGCTACTAGCTACAATGTAAATTCTACACCAGAAGCAACATTCAATCCTGGATTCAAAAACTGGGCTACTTCAGTAATGTTTAACCCATTTGTAAAATACAAAGGTCTTGAATTATTTGGAACTATCGAATTAGCTTCAGGAGGAGACAAAGCAAGTGTTGTCGACAAACGTACTGCTAACCAATATGCTGGAGACGTTATTTACAGATTTGGAAAAACAGAACAATTCTATATAGCAGGAAAATACAATACAGTATCAGGAAAACTATCTAATGCAGATGCTCAACAAGTTACTGTTAATAGATTTGAATCAAGTGTTGGTTGGTTTATGACAAAAAACATTTTAGCAAAATTAGATTATGTTAATCAAGACTATAAAAATTACACACAATTTATAGGAAACGTACCTACCGGAATTGCAAATAACTTTTATGGTGGTAATTTCAAAGGTTTAGTATTTGAAGCTACAATCAGTTTCTAATTTATTTATTTTGATTTAGTTTTTTTTTAACCGGCAAGCGTAATTCTTGCCGGTTTACAATTTTTAGGGATTTATAATAAAAAATTTATGTTATGAAAAAAATTATTGGCTTACTGGTATTCTACTTCATAATTACACCATCCATAAATGCACAGAATTTATTTTCTGCTGAACTACAAAA
>CAILTC010000113.1 GCA_903837025.1 uncultured Bacteroidota bacterium
GCAACTTTGGTGGGAATTGACAAAACCAAACAACAAAATCTGGACTATGTTGCCATGCTCAAAAATTACTTCAATAAAGATACGGGTTGGAATATTATGATGAATAATACCTGTCCCGAAGTCGCTTTATTAGGTGGTGGTTATGGTCGCGATTGGTGGTATGATGTATATCCGAATCTCTTATTTTATGCGATTTATGACAAATATCCGAACGAACCTGGTTTCGAAGAAATTGCAAGAACTATCGCCGATAAATTTTATAATGCCGATTTGATTCTGAATGGCAATTACGATTATTCTTATTTTGATTATGGCAAAATGAAACCCATGAAAAATAACATCTGCGCGCAACCTGATGCAGCAGCTGGACATGCTTGGGTTTTATATTCTGCTTATAAAAAATTTGGAGACAAAAAATATTTAAAAGGCGCAATTTCTGCTTTAACAGCTTTAGAATCCAATAAAATAAATCCAACTTATGAGATATTAATTCCATTTGGAGCTTCGGTAGCGGCAAGAATGAACGCTGAGGAAGGGACTCATTTCGATGTAAATAAATTACTTGGTTGGACTTTTGACGGTACCGCAATTTGCCGTGATGGTTGGGGTATTTTGGTTGGAAACTGGAATGGAATTGACATTTCAGGTATTAGTGGCAGCACAATAGACCATGGTGGGTACGGTTTTTTAATGAATACTTATGATCATGCTTTGCCTTTGATACCTATGGTTCGATACAATCAATCGTATGCAACTGCTATTGGTAAATGGATGTTGAATGCAGCTAATGCTTCTCGCTTTTTTTATCCACAATATATGCCTGACGATCATGAAACAAATCCTGAACTAGCCGAAGTAACCAAAGGAGTTATTGGTTATGAAGGTATGATTCGTCAATCGAGTTATAAGGAACATGAAAATTTGAAAGGGCCTGTAGCACAAGGAGATGGACCACTTTGGGTGCCAGGAAAAAATCCAAAAGAATCACAATTTAGCGTATACGGAAGCGGGCATGTTGGTATATTTGGAAGTATTATCCGTGCCACTAATGTTACTGGAATATTACAATTGAACTTATTAGCAACCGATTTTTTTCATGATAAAGCATATCCTTCATTTTTGTACTACAATCCGTACACAACTAATAAAATGGTTTTAATGAAAATTGAAAAAGGAAAAAAGGTGAATCTTTATAATACCGTTTCTGGAAGTTTTGTGGCTAAAAATGTGAGTTCTACTTCTAAAATAACAATTTCACCACTAAATGCGGCCGTAATTGTTGTTGTTCCTGCAAATGGAAAAATTACCTATTCTGGAAACAAAATGTTGGTCGATGGAATTGTTGTAGATTATATGAGTAAAAAAAAATAGTATTATAGTAAAAGTCTAAAAATGAATAACTCTATAAACATTGCAGTAGTTGGTGTTGGCGGATTTGCTTGCTTTGCCACTGCAGAATTTATAAAAATACCCGGAGTAAAACTTGTGGGAGGATATGATGAAAATGAAAAAAATCTTTTAAAATTAAAAGAAATAGATCAATCGGCGATACTTTTTTCTTCTCTGGAAGAAATATGTTCTGACCCAACAGTTGATTTGGTGTATATCGCCACCCCACCATTTTTACACTATTCGCAATCGAAAACAGCATTATTAGCTGGTAAACACGTGATTTGCGAAAAACCTGCCGCAACAATAGTGGCAGAAGCAATAGAACTTAGAGCTTTGGCAGAA
>CAILTC010000114.1 GCA_903837025.1 uncultured Bacteroidota bacterium
ACCAGTATAAAATTAACAAGATTATCCCTCATTATGATTAACAAAAATACAAAAAAAAATAATGCTACTGCAGTTTTCTCCTATTGAGTATTATCAATAATTTGATTTTTTTTAATTTGCTTATACCTCAAAATAACAATTTTGTAAATAAAAATAGATTCATTATTCAAATGAAGAAAATGATTTTTCGCATAGTTTTAAATATTTTTTTATAAATTCTAATTTTTTATTATATTTCAAAAAAATATCTCTTAAATGCTATGATGCATTTATGAATTTCATCCCCAAACTAATAATATTGAATACCAATGCAACAAGCTGAAAAGTTATCAAAATTGAAAATTTTATTGGATAGTCAAAAAGTAAAAGACAAGGATTTCCATCTGCGGATGGGTGCCAATTTCCCAATAATTAGTGATTTATTTCAAAAAATATATTCAGAAACCTCAAATCAAGAGAAAGCTTTTGAATTATTAATGGAATCATTAATCAAAAATTTTGAAGAACGTTCTAACCTCCAAAAAAAGCGAGATCTAATGCGTATGGCTAATCCTAATTGGTATTCTAGCCAAGAAATTGTAGGAATGATGCTGTATGTAGATCTTTTTAATACCAATTTTAAGGGACTAAAAGAGAAGATCCCCTATTTTAAAGATTTAGGAATTAATACCGTGCATTTGATGCCGTTTTTAGACGTACCCGAGTTTGAGAATGACGGTGGTTATGCCGTTCGAAATTATCGAGAGGTTAGTGCCCGATTTGGCACCATGGCAGATTTTGAAGCTTTGGTGAAAGAGTTTCAAAAAAACGACATGAATTTAGTTATGGATTTTGTATTAAATCATTGTGCCGATCAGCACGAATGGGCAGTTAAAGGTCGAAATGGCGATCCTAAATACAAAGATTTCTTCTACTTTTTTCCTGACAGAACGCTACCTAATAAATACGAAAAAACGATGCTTGACATTTTTCCGGATACAGCTCCCGGAAATTTCACATTCTTACCCGAAAGCAATCAATGGGTTATGACATTGTTTTACGGATATCAATGGGATTTGAATTATAAAAACCCAATGGTTCTAATCGAAATGATAGATACAATGTTGTTTTGGTCTAACAAAGGAATTGACATCTTCCGCTTTGATGCTGTAGCATTTATGTGGAAAGAAATAGGAAAATTTAATCAAAATTTGCCCGAAGTTCATGTGCTATTACAGCTGTTTAAACTATGTGGTCAAATTGTCGCCCCTGGGGTAGCTTATATTGCAGAAGCTATTGTTGCTCCAGTTGAAATCATCAAGTATTTTGGCGAAGGATTATCTCAAGGAGACGAATGTGATATTGCCTATAATGCTAATTTCATGGCATTAAGTTGGGAATCGATGGCAACCCGAAATACCGAACTTTTAAAAAAATCCATGAGGGCAGTTCCTACTAAACCAAGAAATACAACTTGGATAAATTATGCCCGTTGTCATGATGATATTGGGTTGGGTTTTGAGGATTATTTAGTTACGGAACTTGGTTTAGACAGTTTGCAACATCACTTATATATTTTGAAGCATTATTGCGACGGATTTAAAGATAGTTTTGCTCTCGGGCAACGTTTTATGACAGAGCATGGAACAGGAAAAGCACGAATTTCGGGATCTATGGCAGCACTTTGCGGACTCGAAAAAGCATTGAAAGAAAACAACGAAACCGAAATTAAATTAGCCGTAAAACGGATTAATTTACAACATGCCGTAATTTTATCTTTAGGCGGTTTGCCAATGATTTATAGTGGTGATGAAGTTGCTTTGCCAAATAATTATGAATACTTAAACGACGAAAGTAAAAAATACGATAATCGCTGGTTGCATCGTTCTAAAATGAATTGGAATTTGGTTGAAAACATTGCTACATCCAATTCTGCTGAAGCTCAGGTCTACCAAAACCTAAAAAATTTAATCTCAATTAGAAAACAAACGCCTGCTTTTGCAGATAACAATGATCTGAAATATATTGATTATGTTAATACTCATTTGTTAGTTTACAAAAAAACAGCTAGTAATGGAGACGAAGTTTATGTGATTGCTAATTTCTCTGAATTTAATACTATTTTCGAAAGAAGTATTTTTTCAGATTTTAATGAAACTAAAATTTACAACCTAATATCTAAAAGTTATATAGATCTCAACGAAAAAAACTTCATAAGTGCTTATGATGTTTTATGGCTCAAAATCAAATAATTCAATAACGAATCATTAAATCCTTAACGCTAAAAACTATGTACGAACCTAATAAAAATTCAATACGACATTCTGTTATTTTTACATTTAACGAAGATTTGACTTCCGATGAAAAAGAAGCTTTTTTTAATGAAGTAAGGAAATTGGCCCTAATTCCTGGTGTTGAAAAGTTTGAAATCTTAAAACAAGTAAGCGTTAAAAATAAATTTGAACACGGAATCCTAATGGAATTCAAAAATAACGAAGCCTATCAATTTTATAACAATCACCCTGATCATGTTGCTTTTGTTCAAAATATTTGGTTAAAACAAGTCCATGATTTTTTAGAAATTGACTTCCAATAAACGGTCAATCAAACGTATAATTTATATAGATTTAGAGCCTAATTTAAAAATAAGACCTATTTCTCTAACGCAAAAAGCCTTGAAATCATAAAATTTCAAGGCTTTTTTACGGCTATATATTGTAATTATTTTTTACTTTTTTCTTTATTAATTTCTAAATTCCGGATGTAATTAACTAGCTTCCAACGTTGATCGTCAGTCAAAAGTTCTTCATAAGTAGCCATTGGTGCTTTTCCGTGAGTAATTTTCCAAAAAATATTTCCGTCAGTTTCATTTACCACTTTCAAAGCAAGAAAATTTGCTGGTTTGCGTTCCAAGCTTAAACCCGCTTCACCGTTTCCTTTCCCTTGCAAACCATGACATAAAACACACATTTGGTTAAAAATTTTCTTTCCGTCAGCGGTGGCAGAAGCATTTCCTTTGAATGGGTTCGTTAAATTCTTTGACGATTCAGGAGCAACCCAATTGCTGGTTTGAGCAACTATTTTATGACTACCAATAAATAGTATAGTTATCAATATTAATAATGAACATTCTTTTTTCATATGATTAAAGTTTAGGTTGGTTTTTGTATAGTAAAGTTAGCATAGGTTTTCTATAAAAATAGTTATATTTATCACAAATTTACTGAAATTATATAAAAATTAAACAATTTATTGTTTGAATAAAATCAATTAAAAAACTCGATTTTGAGATTCTTCCATTAAAAAAATCAATAATAATTAGGACAACCAAAACATTTTACCTGTAAATCAAACTGATACGTTAAAGACAATTCGTAAATCCCTCCCGTTTTACCTATTTTCGAGGTATTGAAATCATACGAATAGCCAAATTTAAAATGATCGTAATGCAAACCTCCAAAAGCATTTATAGAGGTTAAATAATGACTATTCAAATCGTTTTTTACTGGATTTAAAGCAGCACTAACTCCAAAAAATAATTTTTTGAATACAAGTCCGGAACCCATATCAATCCTGTTGTATTCGCCTTGCTTCATAAAATTAGCCGTCAATAAAACTTTTGTATCATTAGGGAAAAAAGAGGTGTCAAAATAATCAGACAATAAATATTCATACCCTGCATTGGCCGAAAGAAACATTTCTAACGGTAGATTTCCATTGGTTGCGAATGAAATATTAGGTTTATTGATGTGTTTTAAAGAAGCCCCAAACCAAGCATTTTCGTTATTGAAAAGCATAGCTGCCGAAAAATCAAAAAAGGCTACTTTATCATTCAGCAACAGCGGATCTACACTCGTGGGATTAATAATTCCTTGCCCAATATTGATTTGATCTTCTAAAACTATGTTTTGAAAACCGTATGATTTATTCCCAAAACCAATTTCGATAGCAGGTCTAAAAAACCACGTATCGGATAATTGAACTCGATACGCATAATCAACATTGATTTGGGTGAAATTATAATTGGTAAAATTTTCTCGGTGATTCAAAACACTAACTCCTATACCACTATTGAAATCATCTAACCAAGTATTCATAAAAACAAAATCAGTATCGACCTTTAGATTCAAGTCGGGCCACTGTGTTCGATGTATTACTCCAGCATTTGTGGTTTCTAAAAAGCCCGTAAATCCGGGATTCAAAGTCTCAGGAACCATGAAATATTGAGTAAAAATAGGGTCTTGTGCTTTCACTGACATAGAAAAACACATAAAGAATATAAAGGCAACTAATTTTATTTTCATTTATATTCTTATTTAATTATTACAAAAGCATTGCTATCATTTACCATCTCTCCATAAAAAGTCTTTGCGCTAACGCTATAATAAAAATTTCCGTTTTCTGCATCTTTGCCTTTAATTTTCCCATCCCAACCGCGCAATACATCTCCACTTTCAGAATATATTAATTCGCCCCAAGTATCATAAATACTTAAATAAATTGATTTTAATCCTTTGAAAACGGGTTTAAAAGTTTCATTAATTCCGTCTCCATTTGGTGTAAAAGCATTTGGCGTAATCAATTCGTACCCTTTATCAATTTTTAAGGTGATGGTATTGGTATATACACATCCTAATGGGTAGGTAACGGTTTGAGTTACGACCTGATTCCCTTCTTTTAGAAAAGTATGAATCGGGTTTGTTTCGGTTGAAATACCCCCATCTCCAAAATCCCAAGACATACCAATAAAATCTCCTGTCGCAGTATTTGTAAATTGAATAGGATCTTTTATAGAATAAATTCCAAAAGTCGAAAAAGCATAAGAACTTATAGCAAATGACGGATTTCCAAGTGTTGGAATTTTAACATTAAATGAATAATTTGAAGGACAACCCAGTTTATCGGTAACGCTAAGAAGAACCGTACCGTTCTGATTGGTATTCATCATTTCGTTATTAGCACCGCTAACTGTTCCGCTGGACCAAGCTAATTGATAGGGTGGCATTCCGCCTGAAACTTGGGCTACAAATGTTTGTTTTACATATTTAGTAGCACAATCAAAATCAGTATGGGTCACAACACCAACAACGATTGGTGGTGGTCTATTAATACTGTATTGGGCTTGTTTTGAACAGCCATTTTTATCTACGACAGTAACTAAATAATTCCCTGCCGGAATAGCACTTAAATCCTCGGTTATTGCACCATTTGACCAAGCATAAGTAAACGGAGCCGAACCTCCTGATACAAGCAGATTTATAGCGCCACTATTAGCATCTATACAGTCAAACGCATTGGTAACAACAGCCGTAAGAACCAAAGGTTGCGGTTCTAAAATGATAAAAGTTCGTGTAATCACACAAGGTTTACCATCCGTAATTGTTACCGTGTAAGATCCTGGTCCCAAATTATTCCTGACATTTCCCGCTACAGCATTATCATTCCAAACTAGCTTTACTGGAGCGATACCACCTACAATATTTAAATTAATACTACCATCATTAGCACCAAAACAGCTAACATTTTTGGCAACTGGATTTATGGTAAAAATGGGTGGATCGGGTATATTTACATTCAATGTTTTAACACAATTCAAGGCATCGGTTACGGTAATTAAATAATTCCCTGAAGAGAGGTTATTTTGAAAAACACCTCCTCCTAGATTACTCCATGTAATTTGATAAGGAGAGATTCCACCGGAAATGGCGATTCGAATTGAAGCATCATTTCCTCCATAGCAAATAATAGGTGTTGTGGTTGCCGTGATGATAATTTCAGGAGTTTGTGTGATTGTTACTGGTAATAAATTTACGGAACAACCCGAGTTATCGGTCACTTTAAGGTTGTAAGTTCCAGCGAAAATAGCCGTCAAATTTTGAGTAGAACTCACAAAACCATTTGGCCCAGTCCAAGCATACGTATAAGGTGCAATTCCACCGGTTACATTCACGGTTATGGTTCCTGCAGCAGCACCAAAACACAATATATCCGTTTTACTTACTAAGCCTACTGCTAAAACAGGCGGTTCTGTAATGGTATATGAGGCAGTTGCTGGACCACAATTATTAACATCCGAAACCGTAACAGCGTACACTCCAGGCCCTAAATTAGAGAGATCTTCGATATTGGCATAAGGAGTTCCATTTTTCGTCCAAGCGAAAGTATAATTTGGAGTTCCTCCCGTTATGGTGATCGCAATCGAACCATTGGCATTGCCAAAACAACTAACATTCTTAGTCAAATCGGTAGTTATTGCAATTGCTGCTGGTTGTGTAATGATGACTGTTTGAATTTTCGAACATCCATTTGCATCTGTAACAGTAACGGTATAATTCCCTGCAGCTAAATTCGTTGCAGTTGCAGTTGTAACTACCGGAATTGTGTTCCATGAAAAATGGAGTAATCCATTTCCTCCGCTGGCCAAAATCGTAGCGGCACCAGTAGAATTGTCAAAACAATCTACATTAGTTTGTGCACTTATAGACGTTATAATGCCATTGGGTTCCGTAATCGTAACTTGCTTATTGATAGAACAATTATTTCCATCCGATATGGTAACAGTATATAATCCTGCTTTTAGGCTAGTAGCTGTATCCGAATTTTGTGGCGGTATTGTATTCCAAGAATAAACATAAGGTCCTATTCCTCCTGTTGCCAATACAGTTGCAGATCCAGTACTATCACCTGAGCATAAAATATTAGTTTGAGAAGTAGTTGCGGTCATTCCTAATGGTTCCGTTATTGTAACAGAGCTTGATGTGCTGCATCCTTTTGTATCAGTAACCAAAACCATATAAGTTCCTGCTGTCAATCCTGTGGCTGTTGCCAAAGTTTGAATCGGAACTGTATTCCAAGAATAGGAATAAGGAGCGGTTCCTCCCAAAGCTGAAACTGTAGCATCTCCATTATTTCCTCCGGAACAACTTACATTATTCGAACCTGAAATCAATGACGATAATGAAGCCAGTGGTTGCGAAATAGTCACAACTTGTACTTTCTGACAACCGTTACCATCAGTAACCGTTGCATTATAAGTACCTGCTGACAATCCTGTGGCTGTTGCCAAAGTTTGAACCGGAGTGGTGTTCCAAGAATAAGAATATGGTGGTGTTCCGCCAGATGCTATAACTGTTGCGCTTCCGTTACTATCACCAAAACAATTAATATCTGTATGTGTTTCCGAAACCAGTATTGCGGTAGGTTGGGATATGGTTACTTGTTCTGTTTTAGAACAACTACTCGCGTCAGCAATCGTAACGGTGTACGTTCCTGCTGATAATCCAGAAATTGAAGCTGTAAGCTGAACAGGAATTGTATCCCAAGAATAGCTTAATGCTCCTGATCCACCACTAGCGGTAGCAGTAGCAGAACCATTATTTCCTCCAAAACAAGTTACATTTGTTGAAGTTGCCGATGAAATTATTCCTGAAGCCGATAGTATTGTAACGGATTGACTTTTTGTACATCCATTGCCATCGGTAATCACTACATTATGAATTCCTGCTGATAATCCCGAGGCTATTGACGTTGTTTGTGCAGGGTTTCTATCCCATAAATAAGAATAAGGCCCTGTTCCGCCTGAGGGCAAAACTGTCGCACTTCCTGTATTGCTTCCAAAACAAACCACATTAGTTTGTGCACTAATAACAGCATCTAAAGCCGCTGATGGCTGAGTTATAGTTACAGCCTGTGTTGTCGAACAAGCATTAGTATCTGTAATGATAACGCTATAAATTCCTGATGTCAATCCTGATGCGGTGGCCAATGTTTGAATCGGAATTGTATTCCAAGAATAAGAATAAGGTGCTGTTCCGCCTGTGGCCAAAACTGTCGCACTTCCGTTAGAACCTCCATAACAACTCACATTCGTTTGTACGCTTATTGATGCACCTAAAACGGTGGGTTCGGTTATAATTACGGATTGAGTTTTTGTACAATTAGTAGCATCTGTAACTGTTACCGTATAGTTTCCTGCCGAAAGTCCTGTGGCAGTTGCTGAACTTTGAACAGGATTAGTATTCCAAGAATACAAATAAGGAGCTGTTCCGCCTGTCGGAGTGGCGGTTGCAGTTCCATCACTATTGCCTGTACAACTCACCTCTTTTTGCGTCGTGGTAATCGAAATCGCATTGGGTTGCGTGATTACTACCTGTACGTTTTTTGAACAACCATTTACATCCTTAACGGTAACTATGTACGTTCCTTCAGACAATCCTGAAGCGGTGGCCGAAGTCTGAGCCGGTATTGTATTCCATAAATAGCTCAATGTTCCTACTCCTCCACTCGCCGTAACGGTAGCCGAACCATTATTCCCGCCAAAACAAGTCAAGTTAGTTTGCGAACTTATAGCAGCTGTCAATCCCGTTGCAGGTTGGCTGATGGTATACGATTCTGTTTTGGTACAGCCATTGCTATCTGTAATAACAACACTATAATTCCCCGCTAATAAACCTGTTGCTGTAGCGGTTATTTGAGCAGGAACTGTATTCCATAAATAAGTATAAGGTGCTGTTCCTCCTGTTGCCAAAACTGTTGCGCTTCCTGTATTGCTCCCGAAACAACTTACATTTGTTTGTGAACTTGTAGCGTCTAAAGCTGTTAAAGGCTGCGTTAGAACAACCGACTGTATTTTCGAACAACCGCTACTATCTGTAATGGTAACAGTATAAGTTCCTGCTCCCAATCCTGTAGCAGTGGCTAATGTTTGAATCGGAGTTGTATTCCAAGAATAAGAATAAGGTGCTGTTCCGCCTGCTGGCAAAACCGTCGCACTTCCGTTAGAACCGCCAAAACAACTCACATTCGTTTGCGAACTTATTGATGAACTCAAAGCTATTGGTTGACTTATATTTACTGACTGAGTATTTGTACAATTAGTAGCATCTGTAACTGTCACCGTATAATTCCCTACTACAAGTCCTGAAGCTTTAGCTGAGTTTTGAGGAGGATTTGTACTCCAAGAATACAAATAAGGCGCCGTTCCTCCTGTAATAATAGCAGTTGCAGTACCGTCGCTATTGCCAAAACAGCTAACATTTGTTTGTGATGTCGAAATTATTATTTGAGAACTTACATTAATTATTACTGTAAATGGTATTCCTACGCAACTACCCGTAGCTGGAGTAACGGTATAAGTTGCAGTCTGATTTGTAGGGGTTGTGTTTATTAATGTTCCACCAATACTCGCTTGATTTGTCCCTGGCAAACCTCCGGTAATCCCTCCTGTAACTACTGGCGCACCCCAAGAATAAGTTGTTCCAGCAGGAATAACATTCCCTACTGTTACAGCAGAAGGTGTCAACAAAAAGGATGATCCGCTACAAATAGATTGGGTTTCATTTTGAACAATTGGTATTGGATTAATCGTAAATGTATTACTTATTACAGCTGTTGTCCCGCACTCATTTGTTACTTCAAGTTGAATAGAATAATTACCTGGCGAAGCATAACTAACTGAAGGAGGAGTACTACTTGTTGAAGTGGATGGAATCCCTCCATTAAAAGTCCATAAATAGTTTAATCCAGAGTTTATTGTTGAAGAACAACTATTCACTATAACCGATGGAGTAATTAATGTATTTACACAATTTGTTGCAATCGTGTTTATAACTACCGTTGGCGGCTGTTTTACGATCACAGTCTGAACTGGAGAAACAACCGAACCACAGGAATTAGTCGTTGTTAATGTTATCGAATAAGTCCCAGGTTTCACAAAATTATAAGTTGCATCTTGACTCGTCTGATTGGGAATCAAAATTGCACCACTTCCGCAATAACCCGATGCATAAGAAACTTTCCACAAATAAGTTGGAGGAGAACAGGAACCCGTAATATCAGTTTTGTTCGAAGTTTTAACAGTAATAGGCGAGCAAGCTGCTGTTGTATTAATCGTAAATGCTGGAACTATTGCTTTCTCTATACAAATTTGTTGTGTTATTATACTCACTCCGCAATAACCTTCAGCTGATAAACTAACAGTATAATTTCCTGGAAGAGAATAGGCATGAGTTGGACTCAGTATAGACTGAGTAGGAGAACCATCACCAAAGTCCCATTTATAAATAGAATTTCGCAAACAATCATTATTAAAACCAGCTATTGTAGTATTAGTAAATAACACATCCGAATTTAAACAAGCACTTGTTGGCGCTGTAAAGCTGGCAGTTGGCTTTATATAGATTGTAATATTAGAAACACTACCTTTAGTTACATTACAGGCATTTGTAATTGTCAAAACAGTGGTAGTTTGTTTGTCTGGACAGGTTGTTGTTGTATAAGTATGTGGTATCGGATAGTTAGTTGATGCTGATGGATCTATTGCGTTATAATAGGAAGAGCTTTCTAATTGACTTTGGGTAATATGCAAAATTGGTGAATTATCACCATAATCAATATCATAAACTGTTTCAATAGAATTATTACCCCAAGCCGATATTTTAAAATCAATATTCACAGTTGGAGCGCAAAGATTTGAGGTACTTCCTGGACTTATTATTCCTCCAGAAGGATTCGTAATATTTTTTACAACATAGGTTATCGAATTACTGCAGCCATTCGTTCCCAAAGCAGAAACAACCATATTATAAGCTCCTAATTGCGTATAGGTATGTTTAATTGGAAAAACAACATTTGAGTCTGAAGTTCCATCTCCCCAATTGATAGAATAAGATGAAATACACGAAGCAGAAGCTGAGGCATTTCCAACTGATATTGTATAAGAAGGAGCTAGTGAAGAAGCATTTTTACAATTACTAAATGGTGAAAAAGCACTGTTATTATCTAGAAATGAAATATCTGGCTTTTGCAATACGCTAATAGAGTGAATAACAGCAGCAGTACTGCAACCACTAGCATCGGTAATAATTAATTTAACAGATAATGAACCTACTCCACATCCTAAAGAAGTTAATGTATGAATTGGATTTTGATCGGTAGATGTTGTTCCATCTCCAAAATCCCAAGCATAAGTATAAGGTGCCGTTCCTTTTATAACATTGGAGGTGAATAAAATGGCACTTCCTGAACAAGTAGAACTTGTTGCGCTAGAAGTAAAATCAACAACAGGAAATGGGTCGACTGTAAACACTACAGTATTTTGGCAGCCATTTTTGGTTGTATATGTTATATTTGTAGTTCCTACAGCAACTCCTGTGACCACTCCATTGTTATCGATTTTTGCGAATGAAGGATTTGAAGACTTCCAAGAACTTGTGATTCCTGATCCAATCAAAGTTGAAGTTGATCCTACGCAAGTATGTAAAGCTCCTGAAATTGTAGGCAAATCATTGATTGTAACTGTTGCGTTTCCTGCCTCAGTTTGTGTACCCGAAGAATCCGTTACACTCTCTAAAATATAAATAAAATTTCCTGCTACACTTGTCGGAACATAAACCGTTACACTATTACTATCAGCTGCTGTCTGAACAGTCAAATCAGATCCGCCGTTAATATTATAAGTAAATATATACGGAGCCGTTCCTCCTACTCCTGTAAAAGTAATTTGAGGTTGTGCGGCATTTAAACAAACTGAAGTTGTACCAGTAATTGTAGCCGTTAGCGATACAATAGTCGTATTGTTGTTTTCTTCTACTTCAATAGGCAAATAAGTATTATTACTTTTTGCATTCAAAATAAAACCGGAATTTATGAACGTAAAAAGTAATATAATTTTAAAAAGGCTTTTCATAAATGAATTGTATCAGTTGGGGATTGATATTTTATCCAAAAAAGTTGTAAACAGATTATGATTTTATAATGATTTTATCTCTTTTTGTTTAAGTAATTTTGACTACCATTGGGGTTTATAGTAGCAAATTTTCGACAAATATATTTAAAAGAAGGTTTCAATCCATTGATTTTTTTGACATACAATAACTTAGTTTCAAAAATTAAACCCCTTTTTAAAATGATTTGATTAAACCAAAGTACACAATACGTTAACATCAAACACTAAGACACTAATTACGAGCATTTTAAATAAAAATATTAACAAAATATTATTTTATTATTTAAATCGGAGTACTTTTAAAATTTGAATTTTAAAATACTAATATTTAAAATTTTTCCATAAAAAAACTGCAATAGTAAGAAACTATTGCAGTTTTAAATTTAATTATAAACTTTAGACTATAAAATATAATCGGTATTAATGAAATTAGATTCTTTGCTATTTAATAATTGTTGCAAAATTTCATTGTTATAATCATTGTCTTTAGAAGCTACAAAAGTTCTAATAGAGAAGGATCTCAAAGCATCATGAATACTCAATGTTCCTACAGCCGAATCTTTTCTTCCTGTAAACGGAAAAACATCAGGTCCTCTCTGGCAAGAACTATTCAAGTTTACTCTTGAAACTAAATTAACCAAGGTATCAATAAGTGGCGCAATGGTTTTAATGTCTTGACCAAACAAACTCACTTGTTGTCCGTAATTAGATTCTGCCATATCATTCAACGGCTCTTGTATATTTTTGAAAGTTATAATAGGGACAACTGGTCCAAATTGCTCTTCGTGATACACACGCATTTCTTTATTTATTGGATACAAAACAGCCGGAAAGATAAAATTATCTGTAAGTTCTCCTCCTTTTGCATTGATCACTTTTGCCCCTTTTGAAGTAGCATCGTCAATTAATTCTTGAATATAAGCTGGCTTATCTTTTTCGGGTAACGGAGTTAAAAAAACTGATTTCTCCCAAGGATTTCCATAAACAAGCGCATCTACTTTGGCCGTGAATCGTTTGTTAAATTCCTCAACAATAGATTCATGAACATATAAAATTTTCAATGCCGTACAACGCTGACCGTTAAAGGATAAAGATCCTGCAACACATTCTGCAATAGCCAAATCTAAATTAGCATCTGGTAAAATTATAGCCGGATTTTTTGCTTCTAATCCTAAAATTAAACGCAATCTGTTTTTATTGGGATGCAAATCTTGCAAAGCTATTGCCGATTTACTATTTCCGATTAAAGCCAAAATAGAAACTCTTCCTGATTTCATAATCGGAGAAGCAACCTCACGACCACGACCGTATAAAATGTTGATTACCCCTTTTGGAAAACTGCTTCTAAAAGCTTCTAATAAAGGAGAAATTAATAAAACACCATGTTTGGCCGGTTTAAAAATAACAGGATTTCCCATTATTAATGCAGGAATCAGCAAGGAAAATGTTTCGTTCAACGGATAATTGTAAGGCCCTAGACACAAAACAACTCCAAGTGGTCCTCTTCGCACCATGGCATTTATTCCTTGAACTTTGCTGAATTTTGCACTTCGAGCATTCAATTCTTTGTAACTTTCGATTGTATCGTAAATATATTCTACGGTTCTATCAAATTCTTTCTCGGAATCTCCTAATGATTTACCAATTTCCCACATCAAAAGTTTTACCACCTCAGCGCGGGTTTCTTTCATTTGTGTTACAAAATTGTCCATGCATTTGATACGATCCACCACTTTCATAGTTGGCCACAAACCTTGACCATTATCATAAGCAGCATCGGCAGCATCTACAGCCTCCATAGATTCTTTTTCGCCCATAAAAGGAATGCTTCCCAACAAAGTAGGTGCATAATTTTCAGTAGAGGATATGGTCGAATAAACTTCTGTTGTTTTTCCTTCCCATTTTTTTAATTCGCCATCAACTAAATAAGTATCTTGAATAAGTATTTGATCAATTTGAAATTCTTGAGGTATTTTATTCATTATAAATGTATTATGTTTAATTTAAAATAGTAAATAAAAAAGAGGCTCTTGCCTCTTCTAGTTTTCTGGTGAAACTACTTCTCCGTCCCATTCAAGAAATCCACCCAGTAAATTAAAGGTATTGTCAAAACCTAAATTATTCATTGCATCACAAGCCTTTGCACTTCTGGCTCCAGAACGACAATACACATAATAATTTTTAGTTTTATCCAATTGCTCTAATTTCTCAATAAATTCATGTCCTTCATAAATATCTAAATTTATTAAAGCATTCGGAATAATTCCTTCATTGCACTCGTCTTCTGTTCTTACGTCTAATATCACTGCGTTTTCATCCGCTGCAAGTTGAGAAACCCAATCTTCTTGTGTTAAATTCATGGTATGTTTTTTTGTAAAAATACAAAGTTTTTAACTAACAATCAATAGTAGATTTGTGAATTAAATAGAATCTCAATACCTTATTCGTGTTAAACCCCATAAAAAACAAAGACACAAAACACTTACATTCAATAAATTATATTAAAATATTCTTAAATTCACACCAATACTAATGGCATTTAAAAAAGAAGCACGAATACGATTTCGAAAATCAAAATTTTATTCACTTTAAAATTTTTAACAAAAAAATAACTAACATTTGTATATACAATTAAAATTATTGCTACATTTGTACCAACAAATTACATATATACAAATATGAAAATTGAAGACGAGATAAAAAGTACAATACCATTAGATAATTCTAAAAAAATTATCCTAAATGTGCTGTATACTCAAAATATGATTAACGACAAATTTAACGAGGTTCTAAAACCTTACGAAATCTCTGGCGAGCAATACAACGTGCTACGAATATTGAGAGGACAAAGAGGCAATCCAGCAAATATGTGCGTTATACAAGAACGAATGCTAGCCAAAACAAGTAATACCACTCGATTAGTCGATAAATTATTATTAAAAGATTTTGTCACTAGAAAAGTTTGTCCTGAAAACCGAAGAAAAATTGAAGTCTCAATCACTCAAAAAGGATTAAACATTTTAACCGACCTAGATCCAAAAGTAGTTGCACATGAAAATTACTTCTCAAAAAATTTGAGCGACCAAGAATTAGAACAACTGAATATATTATTAGAAAAATTTAGAAATCAATAACAAACAAAAAACAAAAAAATGAGCAATTTCATTATCAATCAAAACTGGAGATATGCTACAAAGAAATTTGATGCTGCCAAAAAGATCTCAACTGAAGATTTAAACACTTTAAAAGAAGCAATTCGCTTGAGCTCTTCTTCTTATGGATTACAACTTTATAAAGTTATAATTGTTGAAAACCCTGAACTAAGAGCAAAATTACTACCTGCTTCTTATGGTCAAACACAAGTTGTAGATGCATCACACTTATTCGTTTTTGCAGCTCAAACAACAGTTGACGATTCTGACGTTGATGGTTACATCAAAAACGTTTCTCAAACAAGAGAAATCCCAGCAGAAGCATTAGCAGGTTATGCTGACTTTATGAAAGGAGCTATCAAAACAAAATCGGAAGACGCAAAAAAAATATGGAATTCAAAGCAAACTTATTTAGCATTAGCTAATTTGTTGAATGCTGCAGCAGAATTGAAAATTGACATTACTCCGATGGAAGGTTTTGATCCTGAACAATACAACGAAATTTTAGGTTTAAACAAACTTAATCTTACTGCATCAGTTATTGCACCAGTAGGATACCGTCACGACGAAGATGCGACACAACATCATAAAAAAGTTAGAAAATCAAACGAAGAATTATTTATCACCCTTTAATTATAACAACAAACAACTTTAACAAACAAAATTCAAAAACAATGAAAAATTTAAAAGCAATTGCATTAGCATTAGTAGTAGTTTTATCTACTGTATCCGTATCAGCTCAAGTAAAGAAAATTGACGCTGCAAAAAGCTCTATCAACTGGTTGGCAAAAAAAGTAACAGGACAACATAACGGAACCGTAAATCTTAAAGATGGTGTTTTAGTTTTCAATAAAGGAAAAAAATTAGTTGGTGGAACATTCAATGTTGATATGACTTCATTAACTTCAACTGATCTTACTGGAGAATACTTAGGAAAACTGAACGGTCACTTGAAATCTGAAGATTTCTTTAACACAGCAAAATTCACAACTGCAACTTTAGTTTTCAAAAAAGTAACTGCTAAATGAACTGACGTTTACACAGTAACAGGAGATTTGACTATCAAAGGAATCACTAAACCAGTTACTTTTGATTTAGCTACAACTGCAACTACTGCAACTACAAAATTCATGGTTGACAGAACTAAATATGACATTAAATACGGTTCTAAATCATTCTTCGAAAGCATTGGTGACAAAGCAATTGACAATGAATTCGAATTAACTGTAGCTTTGAAATTCTAATTTCAATCTAAATAGTTTTTTTTACAACCCCAACAAGTTTTAAATTTGTTGGGGTTTGTTTTTATAACAAAAATAAAAAAAATAGTGTTTTTTATTGATTCCTTTTGGATAATCAAATTTCATTTATATATTTGTGAAAGATATATGAAAACAAATACAAACAATACTTGGTGGTGGAACAATTTACGTCAGTCGTCGTGAACAAAGCTCCTGTAGTATTAAACTATAAATATAAAAGGCTTGTCATCACGACAAGCCTTTTTTTATGTACAGATGCAATTTATTGTGTCTCAATCAAATAAAAAAAAATGAAAACATTTACTTTAAAAACAAACTACAAACAAATTCTTGCCGATACCATCACGCCTGTAAGTGTGTATTTCAAAATTCGGGATAAATTTCCGAATAGCTTATTGCTTGAAAGTAGTGATTATCACGGCAACGACAATAGTTTTTCGTACATCTGTTGCAATCCGATTGCTTCTATAAAAATCGAAAATGAAACTATTTTCAAAACCTTTCCTGACGGAAGTTCGGAAACAATTGCTATTGAAAAAAACACCGATATTCCGCAAGTAATTCAAGGATTTTCAGGACAATTCAAATCGGAGAAAAACGATTTCAAATTCATCAATAACGGCTTGTTTGGTTACATTTCGTATGATGCCGTTCGCTATTTCGAAAAAGTGACTATCGCCAAAAAAGAAAATAGCAATACCATTCCCGATGTTTATTATGCGGTGTACCAAAATATAATTGCCATCAACCATTTCAAAAACGAAGCTTATATTTTCTGTCATAGTTTGGATGGAAAAAATAACATTTCTGAAATAGAACAATTG
>CAILTC010000115.1 GCA_903837025.1 uncultured Bacteroidota bacterium
AAATATTGTCTACTCGAAAAGGCAGTTTATGAGTTGGGATATGAATTGAATTCGCGCCCACGATGGGCTGTAATCCCTTTGACGGGTATTGCTAGCATCATGGAATTTAAAAAAGTTAATTAAAAATCGAGAAATAATAAATTAAAAATTACAATAACAATACTCGCGGCTCGGTTCTTTTTAGGAGAGGAGCTGTGGGAGAGGAAAAACAAACAAAATGAGCAAAGTACAAACACATTCCCTTTTTACCGATTTCGACATTGATTTATTCAAGGCAGGAAAACATTTTAGATTATATGAAAAACTAGGGGCGCACCTTATCGAAGTTGATGGAGTAAAAGGTGTTTATTTTGCTGTTTGGGCGCCATCAGCACGTTCTGTTTCTGTAGTTGGAGACTTTAATTATTGGATTCAAGGCGAACATAATTTGCAAGTACGATGGGATTCGTCAGGAATATGGGAAGGATTTATTCCGGGAGTTGAAAAGGGATCCAGTTATAAATATAAAATCCAATCGAATAACAACGGAATAATAACTGAGAAAGCTGATCCATTTGCTTTTTATTGTGAAAAACCACCCCATACCGCCTCTGTAATCTGGGATTTGGATTATAAATGGAAAGACAAAAACTGGATGGAAACACGTAAAGACCATAATGGTTTAGATAAACCTTATTCAGTTTATGAAGTTCATTTGGGATCTTGGAAACGTCATGCTGAAGAAAATAGATTTTTGACTTATCTCGAATTTGCCGAAGATTTAGTAAAATATGTGAAAGAAACTGGTTTTACTCATGTTGAGTTTATGCCAATAATGGAATATCCGTATGACCCTTCTTGGGGGTATCAATTGGTAGGTTATTTTGCTCCAACCTCCCGTTTTGGAACACCACAAGATTTTATGGTATTGGTCGATAAATTGCACCAAGCAGGAATTGGAGTAATTCTGGATTGGGTACCCTCTCATTTTCCGGATGATGCCCATGGTCTAGGATTTTTTGATGGTTCTAATCTTTTCGAACATCCTGATCGTAGAAAAGGATACCATCCTGATTGGAAAAGTTTAGTTTTTAATTATGGTCGAAATGAAGTGCGTTCCTTTTTGATAAGTAATGCCATTTTTTGGTTGCAGCAATACCATGCCGATGCGCTTCGGGTTGATGCAGTTGCCTCGATGTTATATTTAGATTATTCAAGAGAAGACGGTGAGTGGGAACCTAATGTTTATGGTGGAAGAGAAAATCTAGATACCATAAGTTTCCTTAAAGATTTTAATGAAGCTGTTTATTCTACATTTGAAGGGGTACAAACAATTGCCGAAGAAAGTACTTCTTTTCCAATGGTTTCTAGGCCAACATCTATGGGCGGATTAGGATTTGGGATGAAATGGATGATGGGTTGGATGCATGACACTTTGGATTATTTCCAAAAAGAGACCGTTTATAGAAAGTATCATCAAAACGAATTGACCTTCTCGATGACGTATGCTTTTTCCGAAAATTTTATGTTACCTCTTTCTCACGACGAAGTTGTTTACGGTAAACACTCTATTGCAGGAAGAATGCCTGGTGACGAATGGCAAAAATTTGCTAATTTGAGATTGCTTTATGGGTATATGTTTACCCATCCCGGAACAAAATTGTTGTTTATGGGAAGTGAATTTGGTCAAAGTGCCGAATGGAATTTTGAAGGAAGTTTAGATTGGCATTTGTTACAATATCCTTTGCATGAGGGCGTTAAAAAAACAATAACTGACTTGAATGAATTGTATAAAACTGAACCTGCTTTGCACGAAAAACAGTTTAGTCCCGAAGGTTTCGAATGGATTAATTATTCGGATCATCAAAATGCGGTGATGACCTATATTAGAAAAGGAAATAGCCCAAAAGAGGATATAATTGTTGTTTGTAATTTTACTCAAGTCGTCCGTGAAAACTATAGAATTGGATTGCCTAAAAAAGGAAAACTAAAAGAAATTTTTAATAGTGATGCTGAAGTTTATGGTGGAAGCGGAGTAAAAAATGCAACTAAATTAACGGTAGAAGCTTCTCCTTATGACGGTAGAGAATATTCAATCGAATTGCTTTTGCCTCCTTTGAGTGTAACGGTGTATAAGTATTTGTAAATAATTGTCGCGCTTCTCTGTGTTGCTCAAGCAATAATGAATTTACATTTCCGCATAGTTAGTACAAGTGGCACTAGCATTGATTTTATATAATCGAAATTAATAAATTTTAAAACGGCTGTTATTGACAGCCGTTTTTTTTGGATCTATTTGTACTGTTTTAGCCGTTTTGGAACACATTATAGCAATTGTACTTTGATAGGGGAGTGATACTTTATTCATGGTCTAAAAAAAAATCTTGGGTATGGACATAAAGTACCTATTCGCTGAGCTATCTTTAGTCCATAAAATGAGCGTTAAATTGACTTCATTGTTATTACTCGTCATTTTTTATTTTGAAAAATAAGGTAATAAAATATCTTCAAAGTTGTATAATCCTTCTTTTTTGTCCACTAAATTTTCTGCTATAAAAATAGCTCCACTACCAAATGCTTCTCTCGAAATTGATTCATGAATAAGTCGTACGGTTTGATAGGGAAATCCAAAAATCACTTCGTGCTTACCAACAATTCCTCCTGCTCTGACAGAGCTTATATCTGATTTTTCTACATCCAGTGCTTCGGCAATTTTTAGTGCCGTACCAGAAACACCTTCTTTCCCTTTAAAATGTTCTTCTATTATTTCAATATCAACCCAAGGAGCAATTTTTTTTAGGAATTTTGCAGCAAACATCAAATAATTGACTCCCAATGTAATGTTTGGACTCCAGAAAACTACTGTTTTTAGTGATAATTCTTTCAATATTTTTATTTCCTTTTCTTTATAGTGAGAAATCGCTGTGATGATTTTGATTTTTCGTTTTCCTGCAATTTCGCCATATAAATAAATACCTGTTTCTGACGAAAAATCGATGATAATGTCAACTGGATGTTTCTCTAAAAGATCTTCAATAGTAATTGTAGAAGTTGAATATATTAGTCCACAATCGTCCGATTCAATACCAAGAAATTCAGAAATGCTGCGTTGGTTTAATAGTGTATTACGAATAAGGACCCATTCAAGGCAAAAATCTTTATTTTGCAGTATTACATTTGCAACTGCTTTTCCTGTTTTTCCAAATCCGATTAGTCCTACTTTCATTTTTATTCTTGTTTTTAATTATGTTTTGTTTCTTTTTTTTAGTTTACTGATAATGTTTGGAGTTATACAAGAGCGCACAGAATAGTGCCTTTTTTTAGAGGATTTTTAAAAATCGATGTATTAGTGAGTGCACATTTTCACGCAGAAAAAATGGTTCTTGTTTTATGATGTAATTTCTAGAGTATCTTACTAATAATGCTATTTCATATTTTGCAATACATTAGTATTTAAATATTTAAAACATCAAACCCACTTAAATCAGTCAAGAACTCGCTAAGGTATTTATTGAATTCATTGGGTTGTTCCAAATTAGATACGTGACCTGCATTATCAATAATCTGAAGGATTGACCCTTTAATATGTTGATTCATAAATTCAGATTGTGCCAATGGGGCCACCTGATCTTCTCTGCCACAAATAATCAATGTTGGAATGCTTATTTTGCTCAAAGTCGAACAAGTTTCAGAACGTTCGGCAAGCGCTAAAAAAACCTTACTGATAATGTGTTTAGAATTAGAAAAAACAACACTTCTTAGTTGGTCAACCAATTGAGTTTTGTTGGTTATTGAATCTTTATGAAAAACATTTTTTATGAAATCTTCGTTAAAATCACTAACTCCATTAGTTTCTATTTGGTCAATAATTTTATAACGGCTTTCCTTGTATTCAGTAGTATCGGCATTGCATTGTGTATCACATAAAATTAGCGCTTCAAAGTGACTTGGAAACCTTTTCATTAAGTTAAGAGCGATATAGCCGCCCATAGAAAGTCCACAAATGATAGCTTTATCGATATTTAACTTGTTCATAAAGTGTATTAAATCTTCACTAAACAAATCGATACTTAACGGCGTTTCTTCATCTGTTGATTTACCAAACCCTCTAATGTCACAAGCAATTACGCGATAAGAAGATTTTAAAAAATCAAGTTGATCCTTCCACATTGATTTGTCAAAGGGATAACCATGTAAGAAAATAATTGGAATGCTTCCATCTCCAATATCGTCATACGACAAATTAAAATTGTTTACATTGATTTTTAAATTGTAACCTTTTGTTTCCGTTTTCATGATATTTTATTTAGGAGTCTTTTTAATAGCATCAAATAGTATTTAGGTATTGAATAGCGTTTTTGATACTAGCAAAATTACTTTTAGAAACTCCGAAATAGCTTACAGAATATGCAGAAAGAATTATATAATTCACACTTTATTATACTGCATAAAAATGCCCATCAAATAATTCGATAAACGAATATTGATGGGCATTTTGTAGTGCTAATGACTACTTAATTTTAAATATTCACTGGTTTCCAAACTCCATAGCCACCGTTGAGATTCACAGAATAAATGTTGTTATTTCTCAATATGCGTTGAGCCAAATAACCTCTTAAACCTACTTGACAATAAATAACATATTTCGTGTTTTGGTCAAAGAAATTCAGATTTTCCCTTAAAGTATCTATGTCCATATTGATGGCATTAGGAATAGCACCATTTTCGA
>CAILTC010000116.1 GCA_903837025.1 uncultured Bacteroidota bacterium
AGCAATAGCCGATCCAAAACTAACTGGCTTAGATGTTTGGATCAAAGGAGAGGTTATAGATATTGAAAAAAACCCATTTAAAGGAATTGTAATAGCAATTAAGGACGATAAAGGGAGGATATTTTTTGGAGAATAAAAATATTTTAAAGCAGCCTAATTATGTTTGCAATAAGTTTCGATATGGTTGTCATTGACCTCAAAAACAAATACGGCGAGCCTTATAATAATGCTTATTTTGAAATCGGAAAAGCATTAAGAAAGTACGAATTTTATAATACTCAAGGTAGTGTTTATTTGTCCCAAAATAGTGATATGTCTAATTTGTTTAGAGCAATGAACGAATTAAAAAAAATAAGCTGGTTCAAAGATTCCGTTAGAGACATTCGTGCCTTTCGAGTTGAAGATTGGTCTGATTTTACAGATTTTATGAAAGAATAAATTTTCATTTAACAAAATATCAAAACAGAAATTCCCGAAAAATATTTTTCACGACTTTCTGTTTTTTAAAGATATAAAACATTTCTATTTCTCAAACCTTTTTATATCAACAGCTCTTTCCAAATGTATTTGGTATTCAATATTTTCGAATAATGCTTTGGCCATTGCGGGTCCAAGCATCACACCACGTGTTCCAAGACCGTTGAGAATATGAATCGAATTATGATTGGAATAAGTTCCTACCAATGGTCTTCGGTCTTTTACCGTAGGGCGAACTCCGGCCAAATGCGAAACGATTTCAAAATCGCAATGAATCACTTCTTTTATTTTTTCGATTAATTCCGCTTTTCCTTCTTCGGTTGGTCTATCCGTTTTGTCATCCCAATTGTAGGTTGCTCCTATTTTGAACAAATGGTCGCCAAGAGGCAAAATAAACACACTCGAATTCACAATTAAATCAAGATCTAACTCAGGCGCTTTTATCACCAATAACTCCCCTTTTGTTCCGTCTAAAGGTAATTCCTTGAAATACGGATTAGCATGCATTCCGAAACCTTCGGCAAAAATGATATGTTTGGCTTGAATATCTTTGTATCGAATTCCGTTTTCTTCTTCTTCCAAAAGAGAATAATCAAAAGACTCTTCTCTAAAAAAATTATTTTTCAGAAGATATTCTTTATACGTTATCAGCAACAAAGCGGTATCTATATAGCCCGTTTGTAATACTTCTCCATAACCAAAAGGAGAATCAATTCCGTTGTATTTTCTTGTAATCAAAGTAGTCGATAAAAACGGAGCTAAATTGGGTTTATCTGAAGCTATGAACCAATTATTCTGTTCTTCTATAGAAAATAAACGTCTAATAATTGGCATTTTCACATCCACTTTTGTGTTCAATTTCTTTTCTAAAATAGTAAAAAATTCGTTCATGGATACCAAATGCTCTTTGGCTTGACCCACTTCGCTAAAGCGTTTTAAAATCACAGGGTTATACAAACCACCTGCAATCTTTGAAGAATTTTGTGAATGGTTATCCAATACCAAAATTGATTTACCATTTTGCAAGGCAATCTCCGAAAATGAAATACCAGCTAATCCAGAACCAACTATTAAATAATCTATCATTATTGTAAATTAAAGGAATTAACCATAGAAACACTAAAATTATGGCATAAAAAAAACTCCTACCAAAGGTAAGAGTTCTTAGTTGTTATATCATTTGCGAAATTAATAATTCCACATATTTTCTTCGAAATTACGAATTTTTTCTTTTACTCTCTCCGATTCAAGTAATTGCTTTTGAGCATTATCTTTCATATAACTAACGATAGTTCTATCTCCATAAACATTTTCTTCTTGATAAATAACACTATTAAATCGTCTTGAGTTTAATATTTGGTCAAAAGAAATTGGCATGGATGAATTCTTGTCGTTGAATGATTTTGCGCTATGCAATACATTTCGAGCATCTGGTAGAAAAACCCAAAACAATTCAATGTAATCTTTTTCGTCGCTATTCAATGTATAAACATCAGGTGTAACAGGACAAATACCAAGTAATCTGTATTTCAATTCACTCTGACGACTGTCAAAATACCAATATCCTTTAATTTTATATTGAGTTACGTCTTGCGCTGTAAGATCTCTTTTCAAAATATACTCTGGAGATATTTTGCCACCAGCGTTAATTTGTTCTTTACCCGCATCCGTTGTATCAATACGCGTTAATGATGCTGCAATATCTTTATAGGATTTTTTAGTATTGAAATAACTATCTGAATAAACCTCAGTTATTTTCCCATTACGAATGGCTTTAGTCAAAACGTCATATAAAGAACGTCTGTCAGCTCCAACATTTGTAGTATCTACAGGAAAATATAAAGGAAAATTAATTCTTTCACTTAAATCAATAATTTCCCAAACTGTTTTACCCATCAAAACATCTCTATCATCAACATAACCATATTCTAATGGTTTATCATTATCCGATATAAGTTGTGCTGCAGACTTAATTCCTATTTGCTTAGGCGTCTTTGCATTTAGTAAATTAGGCTGTGCAAAAGAAGCCACACTTCCTAAAAAGGAAAAAGTAACTATTAAAAAACTTCTTACATTCATCATGGTATTATTATAAATTATTTCAAGTCGTTTATTTCAAAATTTTAACTATTGTATTTCGTAAACTACTATTGCTGTTCTTGGCAATAAATAATTACCTGCTCCAACCAATTTTGTTTTAATCTCGGAAATGGTAACTTGATCTCCTCTTCCAGCTTTTGAAAGTACCGCCTTAGCCTGCGCATTCAATTTATTTCCTGGGACAACAATTGTTGGCTGTCCTGCCACTTTCAAATTAAACCCAACAACATCTAAACCAACTTCAAAATCAAAATCTTGTAATTTAGCACCAATAGTTGCGATCTCCAAGTTTGATTTTGGTCCTTTTACTACACCTGGCTCTCCTCTAATTGTTCCTACTGGAGCTGGAATACCTTTTATCCTAAATGTCTTTTTATCAGAAACTTTAGAATTATCAGGCAATGTACCAACAACATTAATTACAACTTCACTACCTGCTCCTGGTTGCATAATATAAGAACCTGTAGTGCCAACACGAGATAAACCTGGTGCAGAAGCATTTACTTTATCCGGTGAAATACCCGCAAATGATATAGTCATTGGATTAGATACCCCACGATATACTACATTCATTTTATCAGCAGAAATAGTAGCCGATTTAGGTCTTGCAACAACAACATATTTATCAAGAATCGGTAAACTAATTACTTTTCCTCCTTCATCAAAATTAAAAGAACCTGTTATCGGGTGTTCACCAATATTTCCTGAACCAAAAGAAAAATTAGCTTGACCAGCTTTCGCCTGAACACTAGAACCATTAACAACTACAGACTTTGCCACTAATTTGGGATCAAATTTTCCTAATATAATTTTACCTGTTACCGCTTCTCCTTGAAAGAAAACAGATTTTTCAAGAACAACTATAGGTTGATAAGCAGTAAGCGAAGCAGCTGCTACCAATGATGACTGGAACATTCCTGTCATTACATCACTTTCTGTAGTTTTAATATCGGCTTGTAATTGTGTCAATTTGGTAATTGTTGCAATCAAAGGAAAACCATGATAGTTATATTCCATCCAATCTAATTCTTTACCCGCTTTTTCAGAATAAATTTTATTAGTTTCGAATCGCTTCTCAATTTTCTTCATTTCAACTTCAGCGATAGAACTACCACCAATTTGCTTAATTTGAACTGGGAAATTTTGAATTTTAGCTAAAAATTCTTGACCCTTTGCAGATAATTTTTCTTGACTAAAAAGCAACCTATCAATCAAGTCCCCTTTATCCATTTGTTCATAAGGATAATTTCCTTCTTTATCAACCGGAAATTTTTTAGTCACCTCTACTTTTAGATTTTCTATATAATCTGTAAAATCTTTAGAAAGCGCTCTTATTTTTTCAACTTTTGCTTTTTTTTCACCATATTGACCTGGCTGTTCCTGAGCTTTTTGTGACAATTGTGTAAAAGAAGATTCATTTCTACTATCTGTAAGTGAATTTGATTCAACAATCTTCTTATTCAAGATTCCAAAAGCAGACAACACTTCTTTAGACATATTTAATGCTAACATTGCGATAAAAACCAAGTACATTAGGTTTATCATCTTCTGTCTAGGGGTTAATTTTCCTCCTGCCATATTTTCTAGTAATTAGTTAATTTTTTATATAGTTTAAAACTAATTATTATTTGTTATTCATTGCAGACAACATTCCACCATAAACATGATTTAATGAAGATAAGTTTGCGGTCAATGATTGCATTTGTTCTTTTAATTTCACATTGTTTTCTAAAACCTCTTCGTTTATTTGTGCATTTTTTGAAGCGCTTTGTAATTGTATTTTATACAAGCTATTTAAAGATTCCATTTGGGCTGCAGCCAAAGTAAGCTCTTCACTATATTTTTTTGTAGAAGCCAAAGACTCTGCTGTTGGTGCAATAGTTTTTGAAGCAGCTTCAAAATTTTTGATACTATTACCTAAGCTCGCCATCAATTCTCCGTCAATTTTAGCCTCTTTAAGCATTGCATCTAATTTCTTAGACAATAAACCTTCAGTATCCGCTGCAACTTCAGTTTTACCACCTTTTGCTGGAGCTGCATTTTTATCTATTAATTGTGGGTAAACGTTTTCCCATTTATATTTTTCTTCCTCTTCAACTGGCTCAAATGCAGAAAGTGCAAAAATCAAAGCTTCAACCACTAACCCTACAGTTAACATTGCATTTCCTGTAAAAATTGGAGGAAACTCAAGGTGTGTTATTTTGAATAAAGCTCCAATAATTACTACTGCTGCTCCCATTCCATATGAGAAATTCATCGTTTTTTTACTTAATAATGCCATAATTTTTTATTTTAATTTGGTTGATAAAATTTTGATTAGTTTAGTAAGATTTGTTTATTATTTTTTCTTTGTTTTTTGGGTAGTTTTAGTTCCCATATAATCTTGAACCGTTCTAAATCCAATAAAGCTTCTTGCAGAATCCGCATATTCAAAAGTCCTAGTGCTTACTTGTAGGTAATAAGCAACATCTTTCCACGAACCACCACGAACCACCTTACGTTTATTAGAGGTATCTGTATTATTAGGATTCATTGAAGAAACATATTCATAAGCATTTGGATCATAAGAAGAATCCGTCCACTCAGCGACATTTCCTGCCATATTGTATAGATTATAACCATTTGGCTCATACGATTTTGCTTCTACTGTATACAAAGCTTGATCAGCTGCATAATCTCCTCTCATAGGTTTAAAGTTAGCAAGAAAACAACCTCTATCATTTTTAGTATAAGGACCGCCCCAAGGATAAGTTCCTGATTCTAAACCTCCTCTTGCAGAATATTCCCATTCTGCTTCAGTTGGTAATCTAAAATTATTGGTCAAATCATGACCTTTCTTCTTTGATTTTATGTAGCTATTTTTATTTAAAGTTCTCCAAGCACAGAAAGCTTTTGCTTGATTCCAGTTAACACCTACAACAGGATAAGCGCTGTAAGCTTGGTGCCAAAAATAATCGTTATGCATTGGCTCATTATACGAATAGGAGTAATCCTTAATCCATACTGTTGTATCAGGATACACTTTTACTTGTTCTGTTTTTATGAAATCTTTTCTTTTTCCAACTTTAGCTTTAGCAGCAGCTTGAATATCCATCCAAGAGTAACGGAATTTTAATTTATTCACATCAATAGTTCTCAACCCATTGAAAGATTCAGCTATTGGCAAATACATAGAATCCATAACCTCTGTATAATACTCGTCTGGATACAACTTAGTATTCTTAATTAATTTTACTTTATGATTCAGTTTTCTACCCGCATAAGGATCATCATCTGTACCAACACTATAATAGTTGTCATACATATATTTATCATAAGCAGTCATTTTCGCTGGATCTTGATCATTGAAAGCAAAATCACCAATGCTTCCGGAATTTTTTCCTTTAGCAACCTTAGCTCCTTTACCACTTGCACCAGGTTTTATACCAGACTCATCAGCAAGTATAGCCAATCGAACTCTCATTGTCGAATCCTTTACCCATTCTACAAATTGACGGTACTCACTATTGGTAATCTCCGTTTCATCCATATAGAAAGAACGAACAGTAACTGTCTTGGTTGGTGCATCACCCACATTGGCAATATCCTCATCGCGTTTCCCCATAATATAGGAACCACCTGGAACTAAAGTCATTCCATAAGGTTTTTCAGGATGCCATTTTGCTCCTTTAACTCCAACTAACTCTCCTTTGTCGCTTG
>CAILTC010000117.1 GCA_903837025.1 uncultured Bacteroidota bacterium
CATAACCTTAGAAAGTGAAAGTGGAAGCAACATCGAAGCTAGCGGAAAAGCTTTAAAATTAGAAACTTCTTCATCAAGTGGAAGCGAAATTAAAGCAGACAAATTGATGACAAACGAAGTAATCGCGCAATCCTCAAGCGGAAGCAGCACCTCAGTATATCCTATTGTAAAACTAGATGCAAAAGCCTCAAGCGGAAGTTCTATACATTATTATAAAACTCCAAAAAATATTTCAAAAGGAGAAAGCTCAGGAGGCAGTATCAACCAAAAATAAAAAAATTTAGCACTAAAAAACAAGAAAATCATTCATCAAAAGTGGATGATTTTTTTATATTTGTAAAACACTTAACTTCAGCTAAAATGAAAAAAAATTACACCTTATTGCTACTCTTATTCATTTCTACATTGGCATTGGCACAAAAATTAGAAAAGATAAAAGGTACAAAAATAGTAACTATCGAACAAAAACAAATAGGTGATTTCGATGCGCTTGAAGTAGGAAACAACATTGAAGTATATCTAGAAAAAGGAAAAAAAAACGGAGCTAACAATTGAAGCCGATGAAAATCTTCATAGTATAATTGGGATCGATTTGACTGGTAATACACTTCGTATAAACACCTTGAAAGAGGCTACAAGTTACAAGAAACTAATCGTGAGAATCACTTATACGAATGATTTAAAAAGGATAACTTCAAAAAATGAAGCAATCATAAATGGTATTGAAGAAATTAAATTAGACGATATAAGCCTTAAATCCTTTGACACTTCAAAACTCAACATGAACGTTGATTCAAAGAATTTTGTATTAGAAGCAGATGATAAATCAAAAATCGAACTCAATCTAAAATCAGAAAACACAACTTTTTCATTAAGCAAGAATTCAACATTGAAAGCTTTGATTACCTCAACGAATTTAAAATGTGATTTATACCAAAAAACAAAAGCAATATTAGAAGGCGAGGTACCAAATGCAGTTATTCGATTGGATAATAATTCGGAATTTACAGGAAATAAACTCCTTATAAAAAATGCCGAATTGATTGCTGAAGGTTATTCGAAATGCTCCATTAATGTGAATACCAATATTACTATTGATGCTTCTGGAAACTCAGAAATTAAAATCTACGGAACCCCAAAAATAGACCTCAAACGATTTGCCGATTCAGCCACTTTGATCAAAAAATAAATCCTCACCCCTCTCCAACCAAAGGCGATAAGTGTAATTGGAATAAATACATTAGTATTTAAAAACTATTAACCAATAAAAAAGTCTCAATTTCTAAAAATTGAGACTTTTTTATTATCTGATTATGCTATAAATTATTCTTTAGCAGCCAAAAATCTTTCGGCATCCAAGGCGGCCATACATCCAGTTCCAGCAGCCGTAATTGCCTGACGATATACATGATCTGCTGCATCACCCGCAACAAAAACTCCCTTAACATTCGTTTTTGATGTTCCCGGAATATTAACAATATAACCTGTTTCATCAAGCGTAAGAAAGTCTTGAAAAATATCCGTATTTGGTTTATGACCGATAGCTGCAAAGAAACCCGTTGCAGGAATATCGAAAATAGCATCGGTAGTTTTATTTTTTGCTTTTACGCCAGTAACCACTTGTCCGTCACCTAAAATCTCAACCGTATCATGGTTCATCAAAATGGTGATATTTTCAGTTTTGCGAACGCGTTCTTCCATAATTTTTGAAGCTCTAAACTTTTCGCTTCGAACAAGCATCGTAACTTTAGAACATAATTTAGATAAATAATGCGCTTCTTCACAAGCAGAATCTCCGGCTCCAACAATTACAACTTCTTGATTTCTGTAGAAAAAACCATCACAAACAGCACAAGCCGAAACTCCACCACCCATTTTTAAGTAATGTTGTTCGGATGGTAAACCCAAATATTTAGCCGAAGCACCTGTCGAAATAATTACAGTCTCGCAATGCAATTCGATACTATCATTAATCCAAACTTTATGAACATCACCGCTAAAATCAACCTTAGTTGCCCAACCATCGCGTATATCTGCACCAAAACGTTGTGCTTGACTTTGCAATTGCACCATCATTTCCGGCCCCGACACTCCATCCACATAACCAGGAAAGTTTTCGACTTCATTGGTTGTTGTTAATTGGCCTCCGGGTTGCATTCCTTGGTATAAAGCAGGATTCATGTTGGCTCTTGCAGCATATATTGCAGCAGTATAACCAGCTGGACCTGAACCTATAATAAGACATTTTATTTTTTCGATTGAAGTAGACATAATGAATAAATTGATTACTTTTTTATACGTGCAAATGTATGTTTTTTATTAAAAAAAGCAATCCTATTTGAGATTTTAGAAATGCAATTCTTTAAATAAATTAAATAAAAAAAAGCCAAACATTTCTGTTCGGCTTTTGGTCGGGGTGGCAGGATTCGAACCTGCGGCCTCCTGCTCCCAAAGCAGGCGCGATAACCGAGCTACGCTACACCCCGATAGCGGGTGCAAATATAATACTAATTTTTAATTTTACAAGCAATACTATTAAATTGATCATTATTATTTTTTAATCAGTGATTTTGACAAAATTTTTATTCAAAAATCAACCTTTAAAATGGAAGGCAAATCAACTCAAAATCATCCCTTTAAACAATCATCCCTTTCGGATTTATTCAGGTATCCAATGGTATAAACAAATTCAACTTTTATACTTTAATTCAATATTCTATACTCATTTGGTGTATGGCCAGTACTCTTTTTGAACATTCGGTTAAAATGTTGTGGGTACTTAAATCCGAGTTCAAATGCAATTTGGCTTATCGATTTTTCAGTATCGAAAATTCTTTCTTTCGCTATATCAATTAATTTTAATTGGATATGTTCTTGAGCCGATTTACCCGTTTCTTTTTTGATTAAATCCCCAAAATAATTAGGCGAAAGATGCAAACAATCAGCAAAATAGCTTACAGATGGAAGTCCTAGATCCTGTGAAGTATCCGAATGAAAATAGTCATTTAAGAGATTTTCAAATTTTGACAATACATTCGTATTAATATTTTCACGGGTAATAAACTGCCTGTCATAAGACCGAACGCAATAATTTAATAACAACTCAATAGTATTAGTGACAATACTTTTGCTATGCTTATCAATCGACTGATTCAGTTCATATTCTAATTTGCCGAATAAATCTTTTATGATTTGTTGCTCTTTTAAAGATAAATGCAGCGCTTCATTTGAATCATAAGAAAAGAACGAATACTGACTCATTTGCTTACCAAGTGCTGTGCCTTTTATTAAATCCGGATGAAAAAGTAATGCCAAACCCGTAGGCTGATAGTTATCCTCATTATTGATTTCTAAAACTTGTCCCGGGCTAATAAAAACAAGTGTCCCATCGTCATAATCATAGGTATTACGACCATATTTCAATTTTCCACAATTTCCCGCTTTTAAAAAAATAGCGTAAAAACCAAAATGCATTCGGCAATGATTCGGAAGCGTTTTAGTATTGTTATTATCAAAAACACTTATCAAAGGATGTTTTGTCTCTATCTCTTTAAGTGCATTATATTGAGAAATTTTTTCAAGTTTTATTATCCGTTCCATAGCCCTAATCTTAAAAATTTTATGATACAAATATAATACTCCGATTGTTAAGAAGTTAGCTCTATTATTCAAATCAGTAATAATGGTAGTAACATCCGTAATTTGTATACCCTAAGGAAACTACTATTTAAGGAAATTTGTAGTATCAAAAATCTTAACTAGTAAATCATTTAATCATGAAAAAAACGATTCTTTTATTAACTTTACTTTTTACTGGCTTACAATCCTTTTCGCAAACGTCTTCTGAGAAAGAAATACTTCAATTATCGAATGACATCTTTAAATGGGAAGTGGGAAATAAAATAGATTCTTTAGAAAAAGTCTTCCATGAAAAATTTGTAGTTGTGAGTTCTGACGGAAATAGTCAGTTGAAAAGTGCATATATCAATAGCTTGAAAAGTGGCGCATTTGTTCATGACAACATAAATATAGAAGAGAATTCGGCTATCGTTTCGGACAACACAGCCATTGTTACTGGAAAAGGTAAATTTTCGGTAACAGTTTCTGGCAAAAAGATAGAACTTCATCTTTCCTATATGGAAGTATTTACAAGAACCGATTCGGAAAATTCGTGGCAAGTTATCGCTATGAAAGCCAATATCCTCGAAAAATAAACTCGTGTTTATAAAAAATAAATTATAGATTCAATGCAAAAAAGAATATTAGGAAACAGCGGTTTAGAAGTTTCAGCACTCGGAATGGGTTGTATGGGCTTAAATTTTGGTTATGGCCCAGCGACAGACAAACAGGAAGCCATAAAATTAATTCGAGAAGCATTTGAACAAGGGGTATCCTTTTTTGATACCGCCGAAGCTTATGGTCAAGCCAATGAAGAACTGGTTGGCGAAGCATTGGCACCCTTCAGAAAAGAAGTAGTTATTGCTACTAAATTTGGATTTAAAGAAGGAAATCCAAGCAAAGGACTAGACAGCAGCCCAACAAGAATTAGAGCTGTTATTGAGGAGTCATTAAAACGAATGAAAACCGATGTAATCGATTTGTTTTACCAACATCGTGTTGATCCAAATACCCCAATAGAAGAGGTTGCCGGAACTGTCAAAGACTTGATTGCAGAAGGAAAAGTAAAACATTTTGGACTTTCGGAAGCTGGTGTTGAATCGATTCGAAAAGCACATGCTGTTCAGCCCTTAACTGCCTTACAAAGCGAATATTCTATTTGGTGGAGAGAACCTGAAATAGAAATATTCTCAACTCTTGAAGAATTAGGAATTGGTTTTGTTCCATTTAGTCCTTTAGGCAGAGGTTTTTTGACTGGTGCTATCAATGACAATACAAAATTTGACGCAACTGACTTTCGAAATAATGTACCTCGATTTACTGAAGAAAATAGAAAAGCAAATTTTAAATTAATCGAATTATTGGGGGCAATTGCTTCTCAAAAAGAAGCAACACCTGCTCAAATTGCATTGGGTTGGCTTTTGGCACAAAAACCTTGGATAGTTCCTATTCCTGGCACAACAAAATCACATCGATTAACCGAAAATATTGGAGGTGCATCTATCCATTTATCAGTAAATGATATTCAAGCAATTGATGATGCGTTTCATAAAACCACCATTCAAGGAGAGCGATATTCTGCAAATTTGAAAAAAATGGTAGGGAAATAAAAAAAATAAAGATGAAAAAAGTAATCGTAGTTATTGGCGCGGGATCCATCGGTCAAGCAATTGTTCGTCGTGTGGGCGCGGGAAAACATATTCTTCTAGCTGATCTTCACCAAGAAAATAATGATGCTGCCGCAAAAGTACTTAGCGAAGCGGGCTTTGAATTGAGTACAACAATCGTTGATGTTTCTTCAAGAGAATCCGTTCATGCTTTAGTTGAAACTGCTACGGCAATTGGTAGTGTTACAGGATTGATTCACGCTGCTGGAGTTTCGCCTTCGCAAGCAAGTCCTGCAACAATACTCAAAGTAGATTTATACGGCACCGCACTTGTATTGGAAGAATTTGGAAATGTTATCGAAAGTGGTGGTTCGGGAGTAGTAATTGCTTCACAATCGGGGCATCGCTTACCGTCACTACCATCAGAACAAGACAGAGCTTTGGCAATCACTCCTACTGAGGAATTATTATCACTTCCTTTTCTTCAGTTAGATCAGGTGAAAGATTCGCTCCACGCCTATCAATTATCCAAAAGAGGCAATTCATTACGTGTAAAAGCCGAAGCCGTTCGTTGGGGAAAACGAGGCGCACGAATTAATACCATTAGTCCAGGAATTATCATTACGCCTTTGGCGAAAGAAGAACTCGCCGGACCACGAGGAGATGGATATCGCAGAATGCTTGCAATTTCTCCCGCAGGAAGAGCCGGAACACCCGATGAAGTAGGAACCGTTGGCGCTTTATTAATGGGCGCAGACGGTGCATTTATTACCGGAAGCGATTTCTTGATGGATGGTGGCGTAACTTCCGCCTATTGGTATGGTGAACTGACTCCAAAACCAGAGTAAGCAACTCTTTCAAAATATCATCTAAAACATAAAATATAATAGATTTTCTAAAGATACCGCTTCATTATAAGGCTTAAATTATGTAACTTTGAAATATTCTTTTGAAGGTGTTAACCTTAAAAGTTAAAACAAATTTCACTTTTCTGCTACTAATCAAAAAAAAAAATATAACTATGTGGTGGCAATATATCGCAGTTTTTTTTGGAGCTTTATTATTTGATGTTGTGCCTATCCCCTTTCCGCCGGCTTTTACAATTATGCTTTTTTTACAAATAAAATATGATCTAAATATTTGGTTAGTAATCGCAATTGGAGTCATGGGATCGATACTAGGCAGGTACATCCTGACCTTATATATTCCGTTTTTTGCTAGTAAAATATTCAAAGCATCTAAAAATGAAGATGTTCAATTTCTTGGCGAAAAAATGAAAGAAAAAGGATGGAAAAGTCAAATGGCAATAATCGCTTATTCCTTATTACCGCTACCTACAACTCCTCTATTTTTAGCTGGTGGCATGGCCAAAATAAAACCTTTGTATATTATTCCTGCCTTTTTTATTGGGAAATTTACAAGTGACACTATTGTTGTTAATTTAGGAAAATACACTTCTGAAAACACCCAAAATATATTAGATGGCATATTAAGTTGGGAAACCATAACAAGTTTATCGGTAGGTATTCTATTTATTTTTATCGTCTTGTTTATTGACTGGCGTTCCTTAATTCAAAAAAATAAATTTCAATTGAATTTCCGAATTTGGATGTAATTTGGATATTTCAAAAAAAACTTTCTTAATACCCATAAAATACACACGGTATAAGTCTCTATAATTTTCTTAAATTTACAATTATAATTATTTAAAAAGCTTGTCTATGGATATTTTCTTAATCGTTTTGCTTTTTGGTTTTTTGGTATATATCAAACAAAACATAGACTCCAGATTTGATCGCATTGAGGATGAATTTAGAGAAATAAATAAAAAATTAAATTCCTTAAAACCTTCAGAAAAACCAACAACGGTTACTTTTGAAACCATAAAACCGGTAGTTGTTCCGGTCGTGCAACCCATCGTTGAAGAAAAAAAGGAGCAAATTGTTTTTGCAACAGCGCCCATTTCGGTTCCAAAACCAGTGCAACCCATTCCAGAACGCAAAACCTATATTCCCGAAGAACCCACTCCAACTTTTTGGGAAAAATTCAGGGAAAACAATCCCGATTTAGAAAAATTTATTGGCGAGAACTTAATCAA
>CAILTC010000118.1 GCA_903837025.1 uncultured Bacteroidota bacterium
CCCAATTCGGGATTTTTAACAAATAAGTTATCTACAATTCCAAAAACAAAATCTTGTACTTCGGGATTTGATAAGTCTAAAACTAATTGGTTTCTATAATAAATTTCCGGTCTTTGGGGTTGACGAATGACCCAGTCTAAATGTTTTTCGTACAATTCACTTTTCGGATTTACCATTTCGGGCTCTATCCAAATACCAAATTTAACGCCTTCTTTTTTGGCTTCTTTTACCAAATAACCCAAACCGTTTGGTAGTTTTTTTCTGTTTTCTTGCCAATCGCCAAGTCCTGCATCATCATTATTTCTTGGATATTTGTTACCAAACCATCCGTCGTCTAATAAAAACATGTCGACACCTAAATCTTTGGCGTCTTTGAATAAACCTTTAAGTTTGGTTTCATCAAAATCAAAATAAGTAGCTTCCCAATTATTCAACAAAGTAAGTCTTTCGCCTTGTCCGTCTAATAATCTGTATTTTCGTGCCCAATCATGAAGGTTTCTACTCGCTTCACCAGTTCCATTATTCGAAAGCGCATAAATTAAGGAAGGGGTTTTGAAAACTTCGTTTGGAGCCAATGAATATTCAGAAGCAAATGGATTGATTCCGGCAATTAGTCTAAGATTTTTATTGGAGTCTATTTCGAATTCCAATTTAAAATTGCTGCTCCAAGCCAATTGACCGAGCATAACAGAGCCTTCATTTTCGGAAGCTGGTTTACCAAACGAAACCATAAAATTAGGAGATTGTGTAAGCATTGCTCTCGTTCCTAATTTGGTATCTAAACTTCTTATTCCTTGTACAAGCTTCGTTTCAACAGGTTGCATTTCTTTTAGATATTCTCCTTGAAAACTGGTTAGGTAGAAATTTTTTCCTTCAAAAAACAGGTTGGCCGAAGCATATTTTTGTAGCAAAACTGCCTTTTTCTCTTTGTGTTTTATCTCTGTCCATTGTTCAATTACATTTTCTTTTTTCCAAACTTTATAAAACAAAGTTACTTCAAACGGATAAACAGGATCTTTAAGAAAGATGCTGGTAATAGAACTATTTTCGTCGATTTTTTCAACTTTATGACTTACATATTTTAGTTCCAAAGAAGTATTTCCATCGGCATGTTTTACTTGTATGGCAGGTTCAGAAAGATTCCAAGTTCCTGATGGCGTGTAAGCAGAATTATAAATTCCTTGATTCGAATAATCATAATTTAATCCTGCCGAAACGGCTTCGAATTCTTTTTCGTTTTCAAGAGGTTTGCCAAAATAAACAGTCATTAATCTGTTATTGATATCCGTTTGTAATAGCAACATATTGTTGTCAGTAGCTACAGGAATGGTTACTTTTTGAGCTGATAAATGAATTGCAGCTAGCATAAATCCAAAAAGGAGGATACTTTTTTTGTTGAATAAATTGGTTACAATTTTTTTCATAATAAGTTTTTTCAAAATATACCTGACCCGTTTTTAAAATCTGTCAGGTATTAATTTCTATTCTATTGTAATCGTTTTGTTGTCTACTCCAAGTCCAATAATTTTTAGCGATTTCCATTTTTTAGGCAAAAGCCCTTTGTTGTATTTCAATCCGTTATCGGTTTGCTCGACACCCCCAAAACCATAAATAACGGCTTGAAGCATGGCGCCGGCACCAGTTGCAAAATAAGG
>CAILTC010000119.1 GCA_903837025.1 uncultured Bacteroidota bacterium
GCAAAAGCAACATTTCAAATCGCTTGAAGCCGCTTATCGAAGTTCTCCTTTTTTTGAATATTTCGAGGATGATATACGTCCCATTTTCGAAAAAAAATATACTTTTCTACTGGATTTGAATTTTGACACATTCGATTTTATTTCGAAATCTATGCGAATGAAATTTGATTATGAAACTACAACCGAATACTTTCAGGAAGTGAATGATAGCTCAGTTTTAGATTTTAGATATTTGGCAAACGGAAAAAAAGATGATTCTCAATTTGAACCTTACCCGCAAGTTTTCGAAGAAAAACAAGGTTTTTTGAATAATTTAAGCGTAATCGATTTATTGTTTAATGAAGGAAAATTTGCTTTGGATTATTTGAAAAGTCAAAAGTTAATTATCAAATAAATTATTATTCCATTGACAATTTTGCCATAATCGGACAATGATCCGAGTTTACAAAATCAGGAAAACTTTCGAATTTTTTGACTTTCATCTTTTCATCGGCAAAAATATAATCAATACGGGCAGGATAATATTTGAATTTGTAAGTGGCTCCAAAACCTGTTCCAGCTTCCTCAAAACTATCTTTTAACTTCCCTTTTATACTTCGATACACATACGAAAAGGGACCATTATTCATATCGCCACAAATGATAATGGGATAATTACACTTGCTTTTATGTTCTTTTATAATCTCTGCTTGTTGTTGTTGTTTTTTGAAAGCCTTACTTATTCTATGCAAAAGCTTTTGCGTTTTTTTCTGATTGATTCCATCAATATTTTTTTCATCTATTTCTGTTACGTCGGGAGAAATTTTTATCGATTGCAGGTGCATATTATAAACCCGAATAATATCTTATCATTTCTTAAAAACCGCAAAAACAAAATTATTGTCCGAATCTGGGAACTCAAAATGTCCTTCATCTATAATTGGGACTATTGAAAAAATAGCCTGCCCTGTTTTAATTTTCACCCCTTCCATATAGACATAACGATGCGGATATAATTTTAAATCGAGATGAGCCGAATTAGAATATTCTTGAATACACAAAATATCAGGGTTATTCTCATTGATAAAAGCAAGAATATTTTCTGGAACGTCTTCCCTGTTAATCCATTTAAAAACATTGAATAAACGAACATTATAGCTCATTACGACAAAATCTTTCTCTTCGTTTGGATACTCTTTGGCTGAAAATTTATAAAATTTATTAATAAAAGTAATTCCTATCAAAAGAACTAAACCTGATAAAATCATTCGTTTCTTAAATTGAAACGCCCAATAAAGGAAAAACAATAAATTCAATATAAAAAACAAAGGCATACATAAGGTGAATACCGATAAAAGCGGGAAAAATTTAGGTGCAAGAAAGGGCAAAACATAAGCCATGAATGTGGAAACAGTCAGCACTATATTCAAATAAAACATTCCTTTATTAAACCATGAAAGGTTTTTCATATCCTATATTTTCATTACTGTAAACTGCAACCTGAAAACTTATTTCCCTGCTTTAAACAGAAATTCTTTTTCTTCTTTTGTCAAACAATCATATCCTGAACGACTAATTTTATCTAAAATTTCGTCTATCTGTTGCTGCGTTTTATCTTTTGTAATAATTCTTGAAGCAACAGGTTTATCTGTTTGTCTTTTGTAATTTTTATGTACTTTCTTGAAAGGAGTCGATTGGGATTTGCTAAACAAATTAACGAAAAAATCGACTATTGCAGAAATTATTTTACTCAAATCGGTTCCGTTTTCTAATAATTTAATAAACACAAATCCAAAAAATGCACCAGCCAAATGAGAGATATGTCCACCCATATTCCCGTCACGAATTTGCAATAAATCGAGTAATAAAATCACCAAAGTAATATGCCATAATTTAACATTTCCAATGAGTAACAAACGAACATTCATCAAGGGACTATATGTAGTTGCGGCCACTAAAATAGCCATAATTGCTGCAGATGCACCAACAATTGGCAATACAACATTCATCAAATAAAAGGTCGAAACAAAAACGAAACCCGAAAAAATAGCGGATAATAAATACAATCCCAATAACTGTTTCTGATTGAAAAAAGTCAAAAACAATTGGCTTGAAAAATTAAGAACCATCAAATTGAAAAAAATATGAAAAATATCAGAATGAAAAAAAGCATACGTAACTATAGACCACGGTTTCCAAAGAAGATCTAATGGATTGGAGGACAAACTCACATATTGA
>CAILTC010000120.1 GCA_903837025.1 uncultured Bacteroidota bacterium
ATTGGCTTAAAGTATGTACCCCACGATGAATATTGGCATTGATTTCTTGATAATATTCAGCAATTGCATCGATCACTATTTGTGGTTTTTGCGAAGTGGCTCCGTTGTCAAAATAAACTAATGGTTTTCCGTTTATATTTCGAGAAAGTATGGGGAAATCGGCTCTAATTTTTTGAATGTCTAACATCTTGTTATTTAGAATTTTTCTAAATACAAAAGTAATAAATTTGAACTGACTTTTTAGCAAACATTTGTTAATAAAATTCAACCATTAAGCAATTAACGCTCATTAAGAAGAGGGATATAAAACTTAATTATCTTAATTTCTTATTGGTTTAAAAAAGATATAATGTTTTTTACTAATTTTCACTAAAATTTCCATAGTATGAAAAAAATCTTCAAAATTATTGGTTTAGCAGCTTTACTATTTTTAGTTTATTTTGGTTACACCACCTATCCCAAACTCGATTTAATTTCTGGCTTTTCAGCCAAAAGTATTGCTTCGGGGCATTTCATCGATAATCGCTCGACTGAAATAATCGAAAAAGGCGATAATGATATCGAAATGAACACCTTGGCAAATAACAATATTAATGAAAACGGAAAATTTGCAACGGCATCCGTTTATGGTTTGAAAGAGCGAAAAGCCATTTACCGCGAAGGTTTGGGAGCAACTTTAATCAATGATGATTTTGATGTTTCGAAACCCTACGAAGTTCCAAAAAGAATAAAATCAGACAATAATTTACCTTTTCCTTATGGAAATAAAGAACCGAAGGATTCGGCTTTTGTCAATGTTGATTATGCCAAATTAAATGCGGCTGTCGCCAAAGCTTTCGACGCCAAAGGACAAAAAGCGAAAAGAACACGCTCGGTTTTGGTAATTTATAAAGACAAAATTATTGCCGAAAAATACGATACCGGTTTCAATAAAGATTCTAAAATTCTGGGTTGGTCTATGACAAAAAGTATTACAAGCGCTCTATTTGGAATTTTACAAAAACAAGGAAAAATAGACATTAATAAACCCGCTCCAATAGATGAATGGGCAAATGATGAACGGGCAAAAATAACCACCGCCAACTTACTCAATATGAATAGCGGCTTAGAATGGGAAGAAAAATATGATAAAATTTGTGATGCCACCAAAATGCTTTTTCAAGATGCCGATATGAGTCAGGCGCAATTGAAAAAACCGGCACAATTCAAGCCTAATTCGCATTGGAATTATTCTTCGGGAACGACGAATATGCTTTCGGGAATTTTAAGAAGACAATTCAAAACGCATCAAGAATATCTTGATTTTTGGTATTCGGCATTAATTGATAAAATCGGAATGAGCTCGATGCTTGTCGAAACCGATATGGCCGGAAATTATGTAGGTTCGTCCTACGGTTGGGCAACGACGCGTGATTGGTCAAAATTTGGATTGTTGTATTTGCACAAAGGCAGTTGGAACGGCGAACAAATTTTGGACGAAAGTTGGGTAAAATTCACCGCAACACCAACCAACACTTCTAACGGGAATTATGGAGCTCACTTTTGGCTTAATGCTGGCGGAAAATTCCCCGATGTGCCGAAAGATATGTTTTATTGCAGCGGTTTTCAAGGACAAATGATCGCTATTTTCCCAAGTCAGGATTTAGTAATTGTGCGATTGGGTTTGAAAGAAGATCCTGGGTTTGATTTCAATGGATTGTTGAGTGGTGTTGTGGGGAGTTTGAAGAAGTAAACTTTACCGCAAAGGATACCAAGTAGAAAGAGCAAAGGGCGCAAAGTTTACTAATAAACTTTGCGCCCTTTACATAGTAACGTTTCGGTTAAAACCTACAAATCAAATCCCATTTTCACGCCTAATTTCATAGCGATGATTTTGGTGATTCGTTGTTTTAATTCTGGTATTTTGATGCTTTCGATTAACGCATTCGAGAAGGCATACATCAATAAAGCTTTGGATTCTTTCTTAGGAATTCCGCGTTGTTGCATGTAGAACATGGCGGTTTCGTCTAATTGTCCGATGGTGCAACCGTGCGAACATTTTACGTCATCGGCAAAAATTTCTAATTGCGGTTTGGCATTTATCGTTGATTTGTCGCCAAGTAAAATGTTGTTGCTTTTCTGAAAAGCATTCGTTTTTTGAGCTTCTTTTTCGACGAAAATCTTTCCGTTGAAAACGCCTGTCGAACGATCCGAATAGATTCCTTTATAATCTTGATGGCTTTCGCAATTGGGTGTAGAATGTTGAACCAAAGTATAATGATCTACGTGTTGTTTTTCGCCAATAATCGTAATTCCGTTGAGGTTGCTGACAATTCTTTCCCCAAAATGATAAAAATTCAGGTTGTTTCTAGTTAGGTTTCCTCCAAAGCAAAAAGTGTTAACAGACACATTTGTTTCTTGTTTTTGAGAAACATACGTATTGTCGATTAGGTTGGCTTCGAGGTTGTCATTTTGGATTTTATAATAATCAACAATGGCCCGTTTTTGTGCAAAAATCTCCGTAACCGAATTGGTCAAAACAGGATTGTCGTTTAAACTTTGATGTCTTTCGATGATTTGTACATGTGAATTCTCGCCCACAATGATCAAATTTCTTGGCTGAACCAAAAGTGCTGCTTCGTTGCCTGTCGAGAAATACATAATCTCAATTGGTTTTCGAACCACCGTACTTTTCGGAATATTGATATACGCACCTTCATTGGCGAAAGCAGTATTTAACGAAGTCAGACTTTCGTCTTTATTCGCAATTTTGTTAAAATAGTTATCGATAACCATTTTGTATTTTGGCTTGTGCAATGCCGATGACATCAAGCAAATATCAAGTCCTTCATGAGTAGTTGATGACAAATGAGAACTAAAAATCCCGTCAATAAACACTAGTTTGTAGGTGTCTATTTCGTGGATGAAATATTTTTTCACCTCCTTAAATTCGATAGAGCTTTCGCTTTTTGGAAACACTGTAAAGTCATTTTTTAAGATGGCATTTAGTGAAGTATATTTCCAAGATTCCTCTTTTTTGGTTGGGAAACCTTTATTTTCAAAGTTTTTTATAGCCGAAGTTCGCACATCGTGAAGTTCAGAATGAACATCAATTTGCTCTTCAAAAGCCATAAAAGACGACAGTAATTTTTCTTTTAATTCCATATTCTTTATTGTTTAAAGTTTAAGGTTTAAAAGTTTAAAGTTATCGTGTTAACTTTAAACTTTAGACTTTAAACAAATTTTATGCTTCTTGTTCTTGTTTAATCCAATCGTATCCTTTTTCTTCGAGCTCGTAAGCCAATTCTTTTCCTCCTGATTTCACGATTTTTCCGTTGTACAAAACGTGAACAAAATCGGGAACGATGTAATCTAAAAGTCTTTGGTAATGCGTGATAACGATGATAGCGTTTTTGTCGCTTTTCAATTTGTTTACACCATTGGCAACAATTCGAAGTGCGTCAATATCTAATCCAGAATCGGTTTCGTCAAGAATGGCGAGTTTTGGTTCGAG
>CAILTC010000121.1 GCA_903837025.1 uncultured Bacteroidota bacterium
GGAAAAGTAAAACTAAAAATAATGCCAGGAACACAAAACGGTACTAAAGTAAAACTGAAAGGAAAAGGATTTCCTGTTTATAAAAAAGAAGGTCATTTTGGTGATTTGTATATCACTTATCAAGTAGTTATTCCTATAAATGTTAGCGAAAAAGAAAAAGAATTGTTCGAAGAACTTGCCAAGATTAGGAAAATCTAATTTATAAATTGGTGTTAAAAATCTCATTATAAAAATCTCATAAGCCACGATTTTCTAGAATCTTCGATTAAATAATGTTTTTTTTCTGAATCTTCAACATTAAAAAAAATGCGATTTTATCTTCAAAAACTTTAAAAAATCAGATAAAATACCACTTTTTATGCTAATTTCATATGGATTATTCGTATATTTGAATACCCCATATCTCTAAACATGGGTCTCTAAAGATAATGAATGCTATTTATAAAATAATAGAATTATTCAAAACCTTCTTGGTCGAAATCGGTGAGCTTTCTTATTTTGCAGGTCGTTTTTTTAAAGAAGCTTTTAAACGTCCTTTCGAATTTAGGGAATTTCTACGTCAATGTTTTTATATCGGAAACCGCTCCTTATTATTAGTTTCAATTACAGGATTCATCATCGGATTAGTTTTTACCCTACAATCGCGTCCTACATTATTAGATTTTGGTGCTGTTTCTTGGATGCCAAGAATGGTAAGTATTTCTATAATTAGGGAAATTGGTCCCATCATTACGGCTTTGATTTGTGCTGGACGAATTGGTTCTGGAATTGGCGCTGAACTGGGTTCAATGCGCGTAACCGAACAAATTGATGCCATGGAAGTTTCAGGAACAAACCCATTAAAATACTTAGTTGTCACAAGAATTTTAGCAACAACATTAATGATTCCTATTTTAGTAATTTTTGGCGATACAGTAGCTATTATTGGATCTGCCATGGTAGAAAATATAAAAGGAAGCGTATCTTATTTATTGTATTTCAATCAGGTTTTTAATGCTTTAGAATTCGGCGATTTAATCCCAGCCACAATCAAAACTTTCTTTTTTGGATTTGCTATAGGATTAGTAGGCTGCTACAAAGGTTATAATTGCAGCAAAGGGACAGCTGGAGTGGGTCTAGCGGCTAATTCTGCAGTAGTCTATACCTCAATGTTATTGTTTATAATAGATTTTGTTGCTGTTTTTGTCACTAATATTTTTTATGAATTATGATCTATGGAAAACTCCAATAAAAAACCAGAAACGGTTATAGCAATCAAGGACTTAAAAAAAACGTATAGCAATCATCATGTTCTAAATGGTTTTAACATGAATCTGGTTGAAGGAGAAAACTTGGTTATCATGGGAAAATCAGGTTCTGGAAAATCGGTAATGATAAAATGTCTGATTGGTCTTGAAGAACCAGATAGCGGCTCTATAATAGTGATGGGTAAAGACATTAGCAAACTAGATCATGAAGAGTTAGACGAACTAAGAACCGAAGTTGGATTCCTTTTTCAGGGAAGTGCCCTTTATGATTCGATGACGGTTCGTGAAAATCTAGAATTCCCACTCAGACGTCATACCAAAAAGTTTGGAAGAATAAAAGACACTACACCATTAGTAATGGAAGCCTTAGAAAATGTTGGTCTAGCCCACACCATTAATTTAATGCCTGATGAACTTTCTGGCGGAATGAAGCGCCGAATTGCTCTTGCACGAACTTTAATCCTACAACCCAGAATCATACTTTACGACGAACCCACTACAGGATTAGACCCAATAACTGCAAAAGAAATTTTATTATTAATGGTTTCCATTCAAAAAAAATACAGTACTTCATCAATAATCATCACCCATGATGTAGATTGCGCACGAGCAATTTCGAACAGAATGATTTTATTAGTTGATGGAAAAAATTATGTCGAAGGTTCTTTTGAAGAATTATCGACATCCGAGGACCCCCAAGTTCAAGCATTCTTTAAATAATAATACAAATGGAAAAAACAACTTCACAAAAAATTCGTCTAGGTCTTTTTGTTATCATCGGATTATTACTATTCATTTTGGCTATTTATTTTGTTGGCAGTAAACAAAAAATGTTTGGAAAAACGAATCATCTCGAAGCCGTTTTTAACAATGTAAATGGCTTACAATTAGGGAACAACGTTCGGTCTTCCGGAATAAATGTGGGTACCGTTTTAGGAATCGAAATGGATAATGATACCGTCATTCGTGTAGACATGATTATAGATAAGGGTATTTTTCCTTTCATAAAAAAAGATGCTATCGCTACAATAAGTTCAGATGGATTAGTAGGAAATATGATAGTCAATATTCTTCCGGGTAAAGGAATGCAAGCATCTGTTGAGCCAGGTGACCAAATTCATTCGCAGAATAAAATCCGTACCGAAGATATTTTAAACACCCTAAGTATCACCAATGTGAATGCCTCTAAACTTAGTTTTGATTTACTCAAAATAACCAAACAAATCAATGAAGGAAAAGGAACAATTGGCACATTACTTAACGACACTTTGATGGCAAAAGATTTAAAAGAAACCATAAGTTACCTGAAAAAAACTGGTAAAGGAACCACAGAATCTGTAACGGAATTAAAAAAAATCATCCATTCATTAGATAAAAAAGACAATGTTATTGGTGTTATCAAAGATACAGCTGTAGCCAATAAAATAAAAAACATGTTAACCAATTTAGACCAATCTACGAAGGAAATCAATAAAGTAGTTACAAATCTGAACACTACAATCGGAAATGTAAAAGAGGGAAAAGGAGTTATAAATTACCTTTCTAATGATCCTAAATTAGTGACAAAAATAGATTCGACGATAACAAATATTAATCAAGCTAGTTTCCGTTTGAATGAAAATCTTGAAGCTTTAAAACACAATTTCTTATTTCGAGGTTATTTTAGAAAACTAGAAAAAGAGAAAGCAAAAGAACAAAAAAAATAATTATTTAAAAGAAATAACACCCAAATTAGAGATTTAGAATTCAAATGCTTTTTAAACCTTCGATCAGTAAATCGATATCTTCTTTCGTGTTATAATGACTTAACGAGATTCGCAAACTTGGTTTTTTTAAATCCTCATTCGAAAGCATTTCTATTAATACATGAGAAGGCTTCGTACTCCCGCTTTGGCAGGCGCTTCCGCGGGAAACAGCAATTCCTTTCATATCTAAATGGAATAAAATCATAGCGGTTTTATCTTCCGAAAAAGGCAATAAAACATTCAAAATAGTATAAATACCATATTGATTTCCGTTGATTACAAGATCAGGAAATTCAACTTCGAGTTGGTTAATCAAATAAGCTTTCAAATCAGAAATAGCAATTCTTTCGGCATTCAAATTGGCATAAGAAAGTTCTAAAGCCTTAGCCATTCCTGCAATTTGATGAAGAGCTTCAGTTCCTGGACGCAAGCCTTTTTCTTGTTCGCCACCAAAAAAGAGAGGTTGCAAACCCGAGTTTTTACGAACAAATGCAAATCCGACACCTTTTGGACCATGAAATTTATGAGCACTGGCTACCATAAAATCAATTGGAATTGTTTGCAAATCGATTTCGATTTTTCCGATAGATTGCACCATATCCGAATGAAAAAGCACATTGTGTTGCTGACAAGTTCTCCCTACTTTTTCAACATCGAGAACCGTTCCTGTTTCGTTATTGACATGCATTAAACTGACCAATGTTTTCGTTTCTTGCGAAAGTAAAACGACTAAATCGGTAATATCTATTTCACCATTTGGCTTAATTTTTACATAATCTACCTCAATATCGAACTCATTTTGCAGGACTTGAACAGTATGTAAAACAGCGTGATGCTCTATTTTGCTAGTAATAATTCTTTTTACTTTCAAATCTTTAACAGCAGAACGAAGAATCCAATTATTAGCCTCCGTTCCACAGGAAGTAAAAATAATCTCTTGCGAAGCAGCATTCAACTGCTTGGCGATAGACTTTCTAGAAAGTTCTAAAATACTTTTGGCATTTCGACCAAAGCCATGTGTAGACGATGGATTACCATAATCTTCGGACAAAATTTTAGTCATTTCCTGAACAACTTCGGGACGAAGCTGCGTAGTGGAGGCGTTATCGAGATATACTTTTTTCATTGGGACAAAGTTATGAAATATCAATTGTGATTTCTCTACTATGAATTGTCAATTTTTCACTATTTTTGACCCAAATAAAATTTAAGATGAAAAGAGTATTAAGCCTATTAGTTTTTGTGTTGTTATTAAACGGTTGTAA
>CAILTC010000122.1 GCA_903837025.1 uncultured Bacteroidota bacterium
ACAAAAAGCAGTAAACCCAGCCCATACCACCCAATGCAACAATTCTTTTCACTCCTGTAACCTTCATTGCGTGAGTGATATTTTTGATGCCTAGACTTCTTGTTTTATCAGAGCCGTCGAAAGAACCGCCTAATGTAGAAATAACTGCATCACTTCCCTTCACTGCATTGAACACTTCTTCTGAGTCAAAGACATATCCTTTAATGGCAATAAAATTTTCATCATGCAGATCCTTATCTATAAGGTTTTCGATATTCCTTCCGAAAGCCTTTACAGTATAGCCTTTTGCTAGGGCTTGCGATACAACTCTTTTGCCTACTTGTCCGGTAGCCCCAAAAACGGTAATAATCATAAAAAAACTTTGATGCAATTTACTAAAATGAGAATAAAAAACTATTTTTAAATGACAAATATCATGGTATCGTGTTTATTAAAAACAGAACTTCAATATACAAAACTCTACAGCTATGAATTACGTAATAATCAATCTGACCGAACTCCATTTGGAATATGAATTATGGAGTAAAGAATTAACCTATTGGAGAGATGAAATTAAAGTGCTGGAAAAATATCTGCTGGAACTGGATTATAAAAAGATCCCGGCTGAAGCAGGTGCAGAAGTTGAACATTTTCAAAACCAATTCATCAGACATCGAGATGTGGTGCATGACCTGAGACATGAAGTTGCCAAATATGAACATTTAATAAAAGACATAGAGCAAGTGAATGCCAATGAAGAATTACAGGAAACTTTATTAGGGATACATACAGAATTGAGAGAAAGAATTAATACCGGCCGTAAAATATATTCTGAATTGAAAGAAGAGTTCAGAACCTGGTTGGTAAAAAGAGTTTAATATATATCGGAAGTAAATCTTTAAGCGTTTATTCAATTTTGAATAGGCGCTTTTTTTATGAAGCTTTAAGCGCTTCTTCGGTTATTTCATCAATATAAATGTAACTGTGGCTTTCATCAAATACACATTTGCCATTCTTAATAACCAATACTTGTGGGGATTGATGGGGTATTTGGAATTTTTCGCTGATGGCATTAGAAATACCACGGTATGCAATAAGGTCAAGAAAATTAAAATCGATATTAGCGGGGCTGACTTCTTTCTCAAGTCGGTGTAATGCCATGCTGCTGATGCTGCAACGGGTACTGTGTTTAAAAATTACCTGAGGGGTTGTAAAGGATTTTTGTTGAATGACGTTTAATTCTTCAGGTGTTCTTAATGGGATCCAGTTCATCTTCGATCAAAAATAGTTTTTCGAAATAGTTGCCAAACTATGGTTTAAAATAGTTTTTGTTAGTAGTAGGACAACCTTTCGATCTGCTTACGGCGCAAGAAGAAATAATTGTGGCAATCAACAAAAAACAACCTGTAAATACAAGAAATTTTTTCATAAATTTTAATGTTGACATTGATGTATTTTGCATTATTATTCTCAAAGATAAGGTTTCAGTTTAAAATCAAGCTTTAACTAAGTTAAAATAATGATTTTTGGGATTAATTATGAAAATATTTTGACATTTATATTTAAATAG
>CAILTC010000123.1 GCA_903837025.1 uncultured Bacteroidota bacterium
TCTTCCATATCGATTATTTATTTTTCAACCACCCTAAAAGTGATTTATTAGAAATGTTTTTTTCAATTACTTTAGAATTTTCCAAAACACTTTTTTTAACTCTTACAGCAGTTCCATCTGGTCTAAGTAAAGTTTGATACTCCTCATTGTCGTCCGAAACATCTTGTTTTGTTTTGCTAAAACCTAAAACAGGAAGTAGCAAACCTCCACCTAGTAGCGGCAAAAATCCTCTTCTGCTGATTTGATTTTTTTTATTTTGATTTGAATCTTTCATTTATCATTATGTATTTATTTTTAACTAGAGCCAAAGCTAATTTATGAAAATAGGCAAGAATTACACAAATTCTGAGGTTGAATTTTTAGCTCCGCAGTGATTGGTGTAATTCATGACTAAAATTGTATTAGATAAAATTGACGACAAACCTATTATTTTATAGATGCCACAATCTTGTAATGTTAAACCCTATTGCAAATTCTCCTTTGAAGAAATCATTTTGGTTAAACATAATACTTTGTTGAGGAACAATACCTCTGTAATTGGTTACAAATAATTGGAAGGCATGTGAACCAGTAGAGAACTCAAGACCTAATGATACTCCAGCTTTTGGAGCATATAATGAATTCTTGTTTAATGGTTGATTGAAATCCAAAAGTAAAGAAGCCGAATCTGTAATTTTTACACGACCACCAACTTCAATAGCAAACAAGTCATTTTTTACCGGAGCTTCTACATAATTGTAATGAGACAAACTAGGTGCAATTTGGAATGAAATACTTCTGTTGAAACGTCTTGCAATAATTAATTGATTAAAATAAGAGTAACGGTCTGTATAATGTAAAAAATTAGCAGCAGGCAAAGCACTTACAGCAAAATCTCCATAATAAGTTACGCTTACAAGATTTCCAGTATTATTACGGCCTTGTCTTAAAATTGCTCCTTTAAGACTGAAATCATTTAATCTATCGTCTTTTGAAGTGGCGAATCCTACAGTAACTCTGTCGGAAATGGCATAGTTTAATCCGATTCGGATATTAGCAGGGTCCCAAATACCAATCATATTATTGGTTCCATTTACAAGTCCAAAACGGTGATTCATTACCATTTCTAATGTTCCTTTATTCCAAACAACATTAGATTGGTTGTCTATTAAAGTTGTGCTTTCAAAAGCGGCACGTTCTAATTTTACTTTGCTTGGTACAATGCTGTCTTTTTGTTCTTGTGCCAATAGCATCATTGGAAAAGCAAAAACAGCTATAAAAATTGATTTATTTATTTTCATGATTTTTTATTTGTAATTAGTTATTAAGTGCACCATCGTTAATCCATTTTTCTACTATAGCAATTTTAGAAGCACTCATTGCGCCATTTGCAGGCATTTGAGGAGCTCCTTTTCCTATCAAAGCTTGATATATAATGCTACCTGGAGCATCACCCGCTGTAACAAAATATTCTCCATCTTTATTTAGTGTAGTCAATGCAGTGTATGAATTTCCTGCTGTCAAATTAGGGGCTTGTGCTCCATTATGACATCCAATACAGTTTTTGTTAAACAAGGGTTGCATATCTTTTGCAAAAGAAACTTTTGCTGGAAGTGGTACAGCTGGAAGTTGATCATTATAACAAGAGGTGACCATCAAACCTATGGATACCATCATCAATATTTGAAATAATTTTTTCATTTTTTTTATTTTTTAATTAATTTATTTTTTTGATAAAATTGATTTTAAACTTTTATTACGGATTAGCACGTTTTACAGTTGCATCTGGAAATCTTGCTTTATCGCTAAATGCTTTTAGTAAATCTTTCATCTCTTGTTGATTGATTGGTGTAGCAGCCATCCATGGAATAGTACCAAATTTTCCAGTTTGAATTAAAAATACTCCATCGGCAGTTTTATATCTCATATAAGCGCCTACTCCGTACATTTTAGTTGTAGGAGCTGGTCCGGCTGGTCCTGAACCTGCACTTGTAGTTCCGTTTGTTTGTCCTGCTATTAAAACTGGGCCGTTTGCATTTGTTGTTCCTAACCCATCAAAACCATGACAAACCACGCATTTTGCAGTATAAAAGGCAACACCTGCAGCTCCATCACCGTCAGATCCCATCACACTGTTATCATATAGTGCATAAGGAGCTACTACAGTTTGTGGTACAGCAAAAGCACCATAAGTTGTCATAGCATATAAATCACCATTTGTATTATCAACTCCCTCTTTTAACCATTTTACTAAATCCCATATTTTATCATCAGTAAGGATTTTACTGAAATCTGGGTGCGTTTGACCACCTAAAGTAAGGTCTAAACCATTGGCAGTTTTTAATGGATCAATTTGTCTTCCACCAACACCTTTAATAGCATCAAACAATTTTACTGGATCCCAACCTCTTGTATCTCTTAAATGACTTGCAGCCATTTGTGGTTGTGTAGCAGCTGTTTTTTTAGAAATTCCTGTTCCATCACGACCCATTCCGTCAACTGCATGACATCCAGCACAAGAATAAAAATTCAAGTTAGCTTGTCCAGCAGTTACCGGTGTAGTTTTAGGAGGCGTTGCTATGTCTTTAATATTTATTGTAGGATCAGCAGCAGCTTTAACATCTGGCCATCCTGCAGCATCAACAGGCCATCCTGCTTCTACATTTTCGAAATTACTGAATAATTTAGCACCGTTTACCGCATCTGCATTTTCATAAGCAGCTTTCGAAGCAGCTAATGGATCAACATATATCTCATGGGTACAACTCTGTAGGGCTAGCGTGAAGAGTCCTAGTAACAGCATGCTTTTGTTTATTGTTTTCATAATTAATTTATTTGTTTAATTTATTTTTTGTTTTTTTTGTGATCTGTTTAATTTATTTTTTGTTTCATTTAATAATGGTTAGGTTTTGTTTAGTAAAATTCATAAGGCAAATTAAGAAATATTTAACAAGTTTTTTCCTGATATTTATCATATTTTGAAATAAATTTTAATTTTTTTAGAATAAAAATTAATTGAGGATTGACTTGCTAATGATTTAACGATGTAAATTTCTATATTATAAATAGGCTATTAAATGATATTTATCATATTATTAAATAAATAATACAATTTTGTCTCTTTTAATTTAAGTTATTGTATGTAAGTGTGTTATGGTGTTTTTGAAAAAGTGGATTGTACGATAAAGTTATCGAATTAATTAAAATAATTAATTTTATTTTTAAAATGAAAAATAAAA
>CAILTC010000124.1 GCA_903837025.1 uncultured Bacteroidota bacterium
ACACGCATCGCAGTTAATACACTCGTCTGTTATAATAATAGCCATATCATAGATGTTTTATATATTTAATAATAATGAGTAAAATTAAATGGATTTTCCATACTTTTATATGATAAAAATCATGTTTAATTCAGATAAGTGAAATTATATTTGACACACCAATTTTGCTGTTTATCCCAATTCGAAATTTAAAACTGCTATAATTATGATTGCAACTAAAATGAAACTCCAGCCCGAAGTTCTTGAAGCCGTAGTAATTCGGTTTGTAGGTGATTCAGGTGATGGAATGCAGCTAACAGGAACTCAGTTTTCTGATACATCAGCAATGTTTGGTAACGATATTGCAACATTTCCCAACTATCCCGCCGAAATTAGGGCACCTCAAGGAAGCCTATATGGCGTTTCGGGTTTTCAGGTTCATATTGGTAGCGTCGAGGTGAGCACTCCCGGTGATAGCGTCGATTTATTGGTTGCGATGAACCCAGCTGCTTTAAAAACCAATTTATATGCCTTGAAACCAGGTCATACTCTAATCGTTGATACCGATTCGTTTACAAAAAAGAATTTAGAAAAAGCCGAATATACCACAAATCCATTAGAAGATGGAAGTCTCGAAAACTACCGAGTTATCGAAGTTGACATGACTTCATTGACCAAAGAAGCGTTGAAAGACGTTGAGGGTTTAGATAATAAAACGATTTCTCGAAGTAAAAATATGTTTTCATTAGGTATTGTTTATTGGATGTACGACCGTTCGAAAGATCATACTATCGATTTCTTTAACCAAAAATTCAAAACCAAACCGAATCTTGTCGAAGCCAATACCAAGGTATTAAATGCAGGCTATTATTATGCCGAAACCTTAGAACTTATTCCCAATTCCTATACTATTTCTCCAGCAAAAATGCCAGCCGGTACCTATCGGATTATTATGGGAAACACAGCAACTGCTTGGGGATTTTTGGCCGCAGCCGAAAAATCAGGACTAGAATTATTCTTAGGATCGTATCCGATAACGCCAGCCACCGATATTTTGCATGAATTGGTCAAACACAAACATTTTGGCGTAAAAGCTTTTCAGGCAGAAGACGAAATTGCAGGGGTAACTTCGGCAATTGGAGCAGCCTTTGCAGGCGATTTGGCCATTACCACAACATCCGGCCCAGGATTAGCGTTAAAAGGCGAAGCCATTGGTCTAGCCATAATGACCGAATTGCCTTTGGTAGTTGTCAATGTGCAACGTGGTGGTCCATCAACCGGTTTGCCAACAAAAACAGAACAATCCGATTTATTGCAAGCCATGTATGGCAGAAATGGCGAAAGTCCCATGATTGTTATCGCTGCGAGTACACCAGCGAACTGTTTTAATTTTGCTTACGAAGCCGCTCGACTTGCTTTAGAACACATGACGCCCGTTATTTTGTTGACAGACGGCTATATTGCCAACGGATCGGCGCCATGGAAAATTAAAACCGTGGCCGAAATGCCCCCTATCAAAAATAATAAGGTTACCGAAGTCAAAGAAAATTGGCATCCTTATGATAGAGATGAAAATACATTGGCTCGAAATTGGGCTATTCCTGGAACTCCGGGATTAGAACATCGAATTGGCGGTTTAGAGAAAGATGCCGTTACCGGTAATATTTCATATGAACCTTTGAATCACGAAACCATGATTGCGATTCGAGCAGAAAAAATAGAAAGGGTCAAATTTAATATTCCAGATTTGGAAACCGAATTTGCCAGCGAAGGCGATTTATTGGTTATTGGTTGGGGAGGAACGTATGGTTCGCTGCATTCTGCGGTGAAACAAATCAATACCGAGGGGTACAAAAACATTGGTTATGCGCATTTTAATTATATTAATCCAATGCCAAAAAACACCGAAGCCATTTTGTCGAAATTCAAAAAAATCGTTGTTTGCGAATTAAACTCGGGACAATTTGCGAGTCTTTTAAAAATCAAATACAGTTCTTTTGAGTTTTTACAATTCAATAAAGTTCAAGGATTACCCTTTGCCAACAATGACCTTATTCAAAAATTTAAAGAACTCGTGTAATTATGGAAACTACAGCTATAAAAAAATATACACTCAAAGATTTTACAAGTAATCAAGAAGTGAGATGGTGTCCCGGTTGCGATGATTACGTAATTTTACGCACCATGCAAAAAGTGCTTCCAGAAATGGGCGTTGCCAAAGAAGACGTGGTTTTTGTATCCGGAATAGGTTGTTCTTCCCGATTTCCGTATTATATGGAAACGTATGGAATACACAGTATTCATGGTAGAGCTCCCGGAATTGCTTCGGGTGTAAAACTTGCCAATCCCAATTTAAGCGTTTGGATAGCCACTGGCGATGGCGATGCAATGGCCATTGGAGGTAACCACTTTATTCACGTTTTACGTAGAAATATCGATTTGAATATCATCCTTTTCAATAATGAAATTTATGGTTTAACCAAAGGGCAGTTTTCTCCAACTTCGTTAATTGGTCAAAAAACAAAATCCTCTCCTTACGGAAATACACAACCTCCTTTTTCTCCTGGCGAATTAGCATTAGGTGCTCAAGCCCGATTTTTTGCAAGAATTGGTGGCAATAGTCCCAAAGAAATGGGACAAATTTTTATTGAAGCACATCAATTTAAAGGAACTGCTTTGATCGAAATTTTACAAAATTGTGTCATTTTTAATGATGGTTGTTTCAATCATATTACGGATAAAGAGGTAAAAGAAGACAAACAAATCTACCTTGAACACGGAAAACCTATGGTTTTTGGAAAAAATCGAGATAAAGGATTAGTCTTAAAAGGATTGAAATTGGAAGTAGTAACCATCGGCGAAAACGGGATTCCCCAAGAAGATTTGTTGGTTCACAATGCCAAAGAACAGGACTCAACCCTTCATTTTATGTTGGTTAAATTAAAATACCCATTGGCAATGGGAGTAATCCGAAGTTATAATGATGTTACTTTAGAAGAAAGAGAAGACGCTTTAACGGCACAAGTCAAAGCCAACTCTCCATACGCCAAAACAGATGATTTATTCTTCTCTGGTGAAACGTATGAAGTAAAATAAATTAATTAACAAGGTTTAAAAATTATTATCCTATCGGATAAGTAGATTATTTAGTGTAATTTTGTTTTTTTTAAACAAACGAATAAATATATTAATGTAAATTTGCGTCTTAACGCAAACGATTAAAAGTAATAAACATGGGTTCAGAAGCAATCATAGTTTTTTTGATAGCTGGTATCGTTCTAGTTGCCGGCGCTAATTTCCTCTCCAATTTAATTTCACCAAAATCCGACAATTCACAAAAACGGGAACCGTATGAAAGTGGAATGACAACCATTGGGCCAACATGGGTTCAATTTAAAGTGGGATATTATTTATACGCCATTTTATTTTTGGTTTTCGATGTTGAGGTCGCCTTTTTGATTCCGTGGGCTGTGGTTTTCCAGAAAGTTGGAGTTGTAGCCTTATACGAAATCATCATATTTCTAGTCATATTAGGTTTAGGCTTAGCCTACGCTTGGAAAAAAGAAGCATTAAAATGGGAATAAATAACATACCAGAAATACCAGCAGATTTCCCAGGAAAAGTAATTCCTGCCGGAAACGGAGCCAATGTAATCGTTACATCATTAGATCAAATTATCAATTGGGGACGATCCAATTCGCTTTGGTCACTCTATTTTGGAACCAGTTGTTGCGCTATCGAAATGATGCAAACAGGAGCTGCCAAACACGATTATTCAAGATTTGGTTTTGAAGTAGCCAGACCTTCGCCTCGTCAAGCCGATTTAATCATTATTGCGGGAACGATTGTCAATAAAATGGCACCTGTTTTACGCCGTTTGTACGATCAAATGGCAGAGCCTAAATATGTAATTGCCATGGGAGCTTGCGCCATTTCTGGCGGTCCATTTTATTACAATTCGTATTCGGTTGTAAAAGGGGCAGATCACGTTATCCCTGTAGATGTTTATGTACCAGGTTGTCCACCACGTCCCGAAGCTTTACTAGAAGGAATGCTCATGCTTCAAGATAAAATTAGAACCGAAAGCATGAAAAATAAAATTTACCCTATCGATGGGTTTGATGAAGGTCTTTGATGAGCCTTTGGCTATTGGCTTTATGCCTTTAGCAAAAATCTAAAAAATCGTATTAGTAATTGCTAAAAGCCAATAACTAAAAGCCTAAAAAATTATGATTAACGAAGCATTACAAAGTTTAATTAGCAGCTGGATTCCCGAATTAGAATTCACAGAAGAAAAATCTCAGTTTTTAAATATTTCCGTTCAACCCGAACAATTACATTCATTAATGTCCCAATTAAAAAGCAATTCCGAAACGAGTTTCGATTATTTGTTTTGCCTAAGCGGCGTAGATTGGGGAGCCGAATTGGGCGTGGTGTATCATCTGGAATCGACAACTCATAGACAT
>CAILTC010000125.1 GCA_903837025.1 uncultured Bacteroidota bacterium
AATTCCTGATGTGTTCCTTGCTCTACAATCAAACCTTTGACCATTACGACGATTTTATCAGCGTTGATAATGGTTGCTAATCGGTGCGCAATCACGATCGAAGTGCGCCCTTTGGTGATGGTTTCGGTGGCACGCTGAATCAATTCTTCGGAATAAGTATCGATAGACGAGGTGGCTTCATCCAGAATTAAAATGCTCGGATTACTCACGTACGCACGCAGAAAAGCAATCAATTGGCGTTGCCCGGACGAGAGCATTACGCCCCGTTCTTTGACATCGAAATCATAATTATCGGGCAAGCTCATGATGAATTTATGAACACCAATTTCTTTGGCTGCGGCCAAAACTTGTTCCCGAGAAATGGCAGGATTATTCAGGGTGATATTGTTGAAAATAGTATCGGCAAAAAGGAAAACATCTTGAAGAACCACGGCAATTTGCTTGCGGAGGGAACTTAAAGTATAGTTTTCGATGTTGTGATCGTCGATAAAAATGGATCCGCTATTGATTTCATAAAAGCGATTCAGCAAATTAATAATCGTTGATTTTCCTGCGCCTGTCGAGCCTACGATGGCGATTGTTTTTCCGGCTGAAACCGATAAATCGATGCCTTTTATGACATATTCATCGGCGATATAGCCAAAATATACTTCTTTGAATTGAATATCACCTTTGAAAACGGGAGCTTCAACAGTTCCTTTATCTTGAATTTGGTCGCTGGTATCTAGAATATCAAAAACCCGGTTGGCGGCAATCATTCCGAGTTGCATTTCGTTGAATTTATCTGCGATTTGGCGCAACGGATTGAATAGCATTCCGATAAACATGGTGTAAGCCGTCATTTGTCCTAAAGTCGTAAATGGATTGCCATTTATAATCTGAATTCCACCATATAATACAATAAAACCAAGGGTTAACGACGAAATAATATCGGCAATAGGAAAGAAGATGGAGTTGTAAAGAATGGTTTTTATCCAAGCTCTATTGTGTTTGTCGTTGATGATTTTGAATTTTTCGAATTCAATATCTTCGCGATTAAAGAGCTGAACGATTTTCATTCCGGTTACTCTTTCTTGCACAAATGAATTCATATTGGCCACTTGTGTTCGCACTTCTTCAAAAGCGACTTGCATTTTTCGTTGAAATATTCGCGTAAAATAGAGTAATATCGGCATGGCAGCAACCACAATTAAAGAAAGGTGCCAATTCATCCAAAACATGATGGCCAAGCAAGCAACCATTTTCATTAAATCACTGGCGATCATAAATAAACCTTGACTAAAAATTCGGGCAATTTGTTCAATATCCGAAACCGAACGGGTCACTAATTGTCCCACAGGTGCGTTGTCGAAATATTTCATTCTAAAGCTCAACATGTGCTTGAAGAGTTTGGTTCGAATGTCTTTTACGATATCTTGCCCCAGCCAGTTTGCCCAATAAACAAAGAAAAACTGGAAGATAACTTCTAGCAGCAACGTAACGCCCATAAGGGTTACATACATCAATAAGCCATAATTGTCTTTGGGTTTTATATACGTATCTACGGTTCCTTGCAAAATTAAAGGGCGTATCGCCGCAAAAACCGACAAGAAAATAGCGAAAAGAATGACGCCATTAAACCTCCATTTATAGGGTTTTGTATATTTTAAAATTCGTTTAAAAACTTTTGTATCGAATGCTTTTGCTTTCATAATTTCAAATTTCAGTTGGCAGATTTCAGATTTCAGATTTTTCAAATCTGCAATCAAAAACGGCTCCCTGCTTTATAACTTAATTTTTATATCTTTTTTTAAGTACTAATTTTGTTCTTTCTAGAAAATTTTCAATCCTACAACCTGCAATATGAAATCTTCAATCTGCTAAATATAATCGTAATCAATTTTTGTTAAATACAATCCGTGTGCCGGAACCGAAAAACCTGCTTTATCACGGTTTTTACTTTTTATAATTTCATTAAAATCATCTAATGTGATTTTGTGTAAGCCTATGTTTACCAATGTTCCCACAATGGCGCGAACCATATTCCGAAGAAAACGATTGGCCGAGATTGTGAATATAAGGCTGCCTTTTTCTTGAGTCCAACGGGCTTCAAAAATAGTGCAATCAAAGGTGTTTACATCGGTATTTACTTTCGAAAAACATTGAAAATCAATGTGATTAAATAATAATTGAGCCGCTTCATTCATTAAATCTAAATCTAGTGCTTGATGAAAATACCAACTTCCTTCTTGCAAAAAAGCATCTTTAAACGTGTTGATGCGATATTCGTACGTTCTTTTTTTGGCATCAAAACGGGCATGAGCATCGTCTTGAACAGGAATAATAGCATAAACCACGATGTCTTTGGGTAAATAAGAATTGAGTTTATGCACGATATTTTGACTATCGAAAGGGTTTTCAAAATCAAAATGAGCAAACATTTCCTTGGCATGAACGCCCGTGTCTGTTCGGCCTGCGCCCATAAGACTGATTTCGGTATTCAATATAACCGACACTGCTTTGCCCAGTGTTTCCTGTACTGAGGAAGCATTGGGCTGGCTTTGCCATCCATGATAATGGGTTCCGTTATAAGCCAGTTTTATAAAATACCTCAAGTTTGATTTTAGATTTTAGAATTCAGATTTCAGATTTTTCAGAAATGCAAACCAATATTAAAAAACGCAAATCTACAAAGATTGTCAATCTTATGGGCTATGTTTTATTTCAAAGTTTTCTTAAATCTGGAAATCAAAAATTGTTAATCTTTACTCTTATATTAATAACTTTGCGGTTTTAGTCTTCATTTTAAAATAAAGATTGAATACTAACTTAGTGCCTTCGTGCCTTTGCGGCTAAAAAATATGAAAAAAATCCTCCTTCTTTCCGATACCCATAGTCATATTGATGTCACGATTTTGAAATACGTAAATCAAGCCGATGAAATCTGGCATGCAGGTGATATTGGCGATTTGATTGTGACCGATACCATCAAGAAATTAAAGCCCTTGCGTGGTGTTTACGGCAATATTGATGATAATCAAGCCAGAATGGAATTCCCGTTGCACAATCGTTTTATGTGTGAAGGTGTCGATGTTTGGATCACTCATATCGGCGGTTATCCCGGGAAATACAGTCCAAATATTAAGGATGAAATAGCAGTAAATCCACCCAAGTTGTTTATTTGTGGGCATTCACATATTCTAAAAGTAATATTTGACAAGAAAAATAATTTATTGCACATGAATCCTGGAGCTGCTGGAAAAAGCGGTTTTCATCAAGTGAGAACCATGTTGCGTTTTGTGATTGATGGCGATAAAATAAAAGATTTGGAAATTATTGAAATCGGGAAGAAGTAAGTAATACAGTTTACAGTCGCAGTATTCAGTTAGCTCAATTGTGATTAACAAAGAAAATTTCTGATGTGTCATTTCGATAAAGGAGAAATCACATAACGAGAGCAACTGATGTGATTTCTCCTTTATCGAAATGACAAAAAAATCTATTAAATTTAAAAAAAAAAACACAAAAAAACCCGAACATTACATTCGGGTTTCCTTCGCACTAATAAATTAAGATTATAGGATTATCTCAATCTGTCCACAGATTTTACAAGATCTTCGTCCTTTTTGATGGCCTTATTAGCTAACACTAATAATACGATAGCAACAATAGGTAGAAACATCCCAATACCTTTCTCCGAAACAGCAAGTGTTTCTCCAGATAAATTTAGCGAACGATATACAAATAAGCCTAATAAAATTAAATTTAAAATCATGTTCAATCTGCCAATAACAAATTGATTTTGTCTTTTTTTGTAGGAAATAATGCTTAACAAAGAAAGTGTTGTGCTTAAACCCAATAGAATCACATATACTTGGTTTTGCATGAAAAAGTATTCTTTGCCATCGGTCATTTTCCATAACGGGATTAAGAATGGCAAAACTCCTGTTACCACGAAGGCAAGGAACAAATATATAGTCTGAATTCTTTGTAGCATTTTTTTTATTTCTTGTACAAAAATATATTTTCTTTTTAATAAATACTATTGTATCCTAAAAAAATATTCGTATTATTGCATAACAAATCCGTAAGTACTTCATTCTTCGGTCAATTCAAAACTCAAAATTTACTACTCACTTTTTAGTAATTCTATTTAATTAAACTCATAGAACATTTATGTTTGACATTTCTGCATTAAAAGGAATGAAGCTTTCTGAG
>CAILTC010000126.1 GCA_903837025.1 uncultured Bacteroidota bacterium
ATCATGTATTTTGGTAAAAATCTTTGAAGAGTTAGGCATTGGAACATAAATAAAAGAAACATTATTTATGGGACCAAATTCCTTTATATAATTTTCTACTTCTTGAGCGTAATTATCTCCCGATGGAGTTTTGGCACACATCAAAACGGTGATATCAAAGTATTGCCCCAATCGTTTGGTAATTTCCCATCCCACAGCACATTCTGAGCCTCGTTTGGGTGATACGGCATAAGCAGAAACTACTATTTTTTTCATTTATTTTTCTTTTTCTGTCTATAATTTGAATCAATAAATTTTGGAATTGCAAGTAGGTTATATCTAGCTAATAATTTGAATAAATCCATTTTATCAAAATCAATTAATCGTTTGTACTGTTCTAAATTGATATCATCTTTTATATTTATTCGGTTAACCGAACCACTAATTAGTGGGATGTTATTAATGTTAGGCCTTGTTAACCCACATATTTTATACCCACAATCTAAGGCAAATTCAATCTCCCTTTTGCCTCCCATACCGCCTGGAAATGCAATAGATTCAACTGAAACACCGGTTATATCTTCTACTATTTTTTTGCTTATCGATAATTCTGTTATTAATTCATTACTACTTAACCTATTCAAATGTCGGTGTGAGCAAGAATGAGATCCTATTTCCATCCCCAGAGATGAAATCCTTTTGATATCTTCTTTTGAGAGGTATTTTTTAGAATTTAAAGTATCTGTGATAATGTAAAAAGTACCTTTTAAATTTCTTAAATTCAACTCTTCGGCAATATCTAATGAGGATTTATATCCATCATCAAAAGTCAATGAATATGATTTTTCAGTGTTTAATGAATGGTCTAATAATTTTAAAAGCGGCACATTTTCAAGATCTACCAATGAATCTAATTGCAATTTAAAAATCTCAAAATCAATTGTATATTTTGATTTTTCAAAAGATGAATTCAGTCCTTTAAAATCGTGGTAATTTAAAATGATGTTTTTCATGAAAGGAATTATAATGAACTTGTTTTTTAAATACATAAAAACAATTCGATTGTTTTAGAACAAATTAGAGGTAAATACTTCCTAATAAATAATAGTTTTAAATACGATTTATCAAAAAAATCCTCTTCTATTTAGCATGAATTAATTCCAATCTATTTTTTTTGTACTTATCGATAAGTATATTTATTACGAACTTCATTGTAGAATAAAGACCAATAATATTAGTAGAAAATACTATTAAATTAAATTTCTTATTTACTAATTTATTAAGTTCAAGCTCATTAAATTTTAGAATATAGGGTAGGTTGATTCTTAAAAATGGGAAACCATGGTTTGAAGTTTTAAACTGAATTAAATTTACATGGTTTTTTTTATCTAATTTAATACTATCATATTGATCTAAATCCATTTGAGAAAAACAGGATTGAAAATAATAATATTGAGTAGCTTTGGTTAAGAAATTCGATAAATCATAATAATTTTTCCAATCAACATCGTTTACTTTCTCGAATAAAATTGGATCAGTTATAGCATTAGATTTTTTTATTATTAGATTCAAATTGAGTTGAGCATTAAATGCATACACACGATTTGCTTTTAATAAGCTACCAAATAAAATAGCTGCATAACCTCCGGCAGAACTTCCTATTGTAAAAATTCGATAACCAGCAGTTTCTATTTTTAAAAATTCTAAAAGCTTAATAGGGCTGTTTAAAGTTGCATTGATTCCACCAAGATACCATTGTTTTTGAATGTCTCTTATAAAAATATGCTTTTTCGCCGTCGGAAATTTGTTCCGTTTCCATTCGTACTTATCTCTTTGAATAATAGAATAATCAAAAGCCTGAATTGTATTAGGATAATAAATTTCGTTACTACTAAAATAAATAACACATAAATCAGATGCGACAAGATCCTTTTCATTCGTGTATTCTATTCTATAATTATCTAACGTAAAAGCTTTTAGAACAGCAGCTGAATCGATCTGAAAAATCAATTTTTTTTCTTTAGCCATAATTGTGGAAATAATAAACGAATATGAATGGATATTAAATGTTTAATAGCTGTGATTGGACCATAATATTTTTGTTCGAAAATAAAAAAGTAGTACGGATGGCTATTGCCCAAAGGCGAGTATAAACTTTGAATTCTTTTGGGTAATGATAGCGAAGGAGAGCACCAATTGGGTAGTTTTTCACTTCCTTCACAGGAACCTATAAAATCTTTAGTAATAAAGGATTTTAATTTATTTTTTTGGATACGAAGTGCATATTCAAAATCCCCAATAGCATGAGGAAATCTTGGGTCTAAAATTCCGACTTTAGTATAGACAAATTTTGGAATAAGCACGACATTACCATTAAAGCTAAAAGTTTCTTGCAAGGTTCCATTGGGGGCTAATAGTGTACCTTCTTTAGAATTTCCGCCATAAGATATTTTTTTACTTTCTAAAGAAAAAGTGCTTCCGCAAATAGCCGCTTGATTTTTGGTTTGCTCTGCGGCTTCGAGAAGGTTTTTAATCGCATCTTCCAATAAAAAAGTATCATCGTTTAACCACATATAATAATCAAAATCATTTGTAGCACTAGCCGTTTTCCATGCTAGGTGCATCCCGCGGTTCCAATACAAACTGCCATTTCCTAGGATAACAGTTGTTTTGGGAAACTGATCTTTTACCGCTTTTTCCGTGCCATCTGTAGAAGCGTCATCTACTAAAAAAACTACGATTTTAAAATCTTCGTTTAAACCTTGTTGTGCAAATAAATGTGTTAAGCATTGCAAAGTTTTTTCTTTGCGGTTGTGACAGGTAAGTAGGACTGCTATAGAAGGTATCATGTTTTTATATATTTCGCATTATAAATTAGTTGATGCTGCAACTTTTTTCGTTTAACTCTTTTCCTATCAAAAATTCCTAGAATCCAATTTTTCACTTGGGAATCATTCATTTCTCGAACTGAATTAGAATAGCAAAACCCTATCATCAACCATAGAAAAAAATAATTCATATCAAAGTTGCTGAACTCTTCTACCCAAGAATAAGTCCACCGAAAAGCAACAAAAAGCCCTATAATTTTTATTAAATAATTATTAGAATGGTATATTGCTAAAAAAGAGGCAGAAAAAAATATAATTGAAAAACCAATTACACCCAATATTCCTAAATAAAGAAATACGTTTAGAATACCAACCTCACTCCCCATTCTCCCTCTTGTTCCTAAAGAATCAAAAGATTTCGTTTCATAACCACCTGCCGCACCTTCTCCTGTTAGCCAGGTATTTCTTTTCAAAACAGAGTTAATAACATCAACATATAATAAAGTACGCGTATCTGCTTTAAAGTTATTTTCTACTTTTTCACCAGAATAAGTAGTTTCTTGAGTTTCATATTCACCCTTAACATAATTGTCCATTTTAAAAACATCAAAGATGTTAAACACTGCTAATAAAAAAAACAGTAATGGTATGAAAAACAACAAAAAATGGAGAAATTTATAGCTTATTTTTGGTGTTATTTTTTTTATATAAAACAAAAGCATAAGGCCCGAAGCACCAAGTATTCGAATCATATTAGATCTAGCTCCAAAATCAGAAACAAAGGATAGAAAGGCAAAACCTATTATATAAATTTTCCATTTATTGGAAACGAAAGGAAATAATAAAATAAGAAAATAAATTGGCGATAGATACCTCCCAAAACCATCCGTATTATTGGAACTTCTAGCTAAAAAAAACACCAATATAGAAATTGGCAATGCATATTTTATATAATAAAAATAAATTAACTGAACTACTGTTTTGTTTTGCCCAATAAATGCGACTATCGGTAACAACATTACAGGTCCCGTAATTAAAAATATTTGTTTCCATTCCCAGTAATTTGCTGCACTAAAA
>CAILTC010000127.1 GCA_903837025.1 uncultured Bacteroidota bacterium
CAGCTCAAATAAAATTATCGAAATCCACTTTTAGTTATGAGTAGTTATTTCTTCAAACTCTCCTGAATGGTTTTCATTAAAGCAGCTCCACCTTTTTCCAAAATTTCGTTGGCACAATCTTTTCCAAAATCAGTCCAATTATCTAATGAAATTGTTTTTTCTATTTCCAGTTTTTCTTTTCCGTCGATGGAGAATAAATTTCCAACAAAATGAATTTCGTTGTTGTTTATTTTTGCCAAAGCGCCAATTGGAGCCGTACAACCGCCTTCAAGTGTTTTTAGAAATTGTCTTTCTATTTGGGTGCAAATTTCAGTTTCCTTGTCATTTAATTTGGCGACAGCCTCTTTGCAAAATTCATCATTTTGCATCGCAACGATGACCATTGCACCTTGTGCAGGAGCTGGAATCATCCAATCTAAATCGATAAAATCGGTAGGTTTTAAGTTGATGCGTTCGAGACCGGCAGCGGCAAAAACAGCTCCACTCCAATCGCTTTCATTTAATTTTTGCATTCGAGTATTCACGTTTCCACGTAAATCGACCACGTTATGTTTGGGATATTTGTGCAACCATTGCGCTTGACGACGCAAACTTCCGGTGGCAATTGTTCCGTTTCCTTCAAGAAAATCGAGCGCTCCTTTATGAACTAGAATATCCAACGTATTGGCTCTTTCGAGAACCGCAGCTTGAATAATCCCAATAGGCAAAGCCGTTGGTACGTCTTTCATCGAATGTACAGCAATGTCAACTTGCCCGTTTATCATGGCGATATCGAGCGTTTTTGTAAAAATTCCTGTGATTCCGAGTTCGTAAAGGGGTTTATCGAGTAGGATGTCGCCTTGAGATTTTACGGCAATAATTTCGGTTTTATAGCCTAAATCGTTTAATTTTTTTTGAACTGTGTGGGCTTGCCAAAGGGCTAATTCGCTGTCACGAGTTCCAATTCTAATTACTTTTTGAACCATTCTTTGTTTATTTTTGAACCATTAAGAAATTAAGGATCATTAAGTATTTGTTACTGTTTACGATAGTGTAATTTTGTATTTTTCTTCGACTTTTGAAGTTTTTTTTATTGGAGTTGCAAAACCAATTTGAAATACTTTTTCAATAAAATCAATGCTTTCGTCAACCGAAGTATTTTCGTCTTTGAGGTGATTAGCAAATTGATTGGTGATTTTCTGAATAATTCTAGCGCTGATTAATTCGGCTTGCTCTTCATCGAAATTGGATAGTTTTTTTCGTTGAAAATTCAATTCACCAGCCACAATATCATTCAATTTAGCTTTTAATGCGTGGATTGTTGGCGCAAATTTTCGTCCATTCATCCAAGTATTCAATTCTAATTTCATGTCTTCGATGATGGCTTCGGCAGCAGGAATATGTTGTTTTCTTCTTTCCAAAGTGTCATCGGTCATTTGTGATAGATGATCCATGTGAATTAAAGTCACATTTTCTAAATCTTGAACGTTTAAATGAACATTTTTTGGAACGGATAAATCTAAAATCAAAAGAGGTTTTTTTAGATTCAAGATAGCTTTGTCGATTGTTGGGTTTTGCGCTCCGGTTGCAACGACTAAAACGTCTGCTTTTTGCAATTCAAGATGCAAATCGGAATAATCTTTTACGACTAAATTCAATTTACCGGCCAATATTTCGGCAGTACTTTTGGTTCTATTTATTAAAGTAATTTGCTCATTTTTAGTATGTTTTACTAAATTTTCACAGGTATTACGACCTATTTCTCCAGTACCAAAAAGCAAAATGTTTTTGTTACCAATGTTCTCTATATTCTTGATTATGTATTGAACTGCTGCAAAAGAAACGGAAGTGGCACCAGAACTTATTTCGGTTTCGTTTTTAATTCTTTTGCTGGTTTGAATCACCATATTGATTAAACGATCCAGAAAAGCGTTGATTAAACCCAATGCTCTCGATTCTTCGAAACTGGTTTTTATCTGTCCAATAATTTCGAAATCACCAAGAATTTGACTGTCTAAACCTGTTCCTACACGAAACAAATGGTTGATCGCTTCTTGGTTTTTATAAACAAATCCTACTTTTTGAAACTCTGCAACGCTACCATTACTGTTCTCACAAATGAGTTGAATTAACTGAAAAGGATGTTCTGCATAACCGTAAACTTCGGTGCGATTGCAAGTAGAAGTGATGATTAAACTATCTAAACCGCTTTCTTTTGCTTGAAGCAAAGCGTTCGTTTTTGATTTTGCATCTAAACTGAATTTCCCTCTAACTTCGGCATCGGCTTTTTTATAGCTCAACCCAATAGAGTAGAAAGTTTTATGTTTTGATAAGTTTAGATTTTCCATGTACACTCTTTTTCTAAAAAGTTAGACAAATTTATAATTAAGGTTTCGATTAAAGTAACGCTAAAAGTACTTTTTATATCGCTGCATGATTTTTTGTTCATAAATATTATTTTTACCGTAAAAAACACTATTTTTGTGAGGAAATCAGGCTTTTAAAAGACAAACTTATTAGAATTTTGCAGATAAAAAACTGATAAATATCATATTTATTAAAAAAAATGTCGCAATGAGTTCTGAAGATGTTATAACAATTGAAGAAGATTTCACCCTACTTCGTTTCGAAAACGATACGGAGGAAGTCTTTTACACCCAGCGAGAAGTTAAAAGTGGATTGATCCAATTTCACTTTGGATTAAAGGGAAAAGCCAAGTTTGTTTTCAACCAAGGAAACTATGCTTTGGATCTAAAAGAGGAAAAATCTTTGTTGCTCTACAATCCGCAAAAAGAACTGCCTTTGAATTTAGAAATAGCACCCAATTCTTGGGTTATTTCGGTTATTATTTCTATTAAAAAATTTCATAATTTATTTTCTTCTGAAGCCAATTACATTACTTTTTTGAGTGATGATAATAAGGACAAGAAATATTATAAAGAAGGTGATATAAGTCCGTCGATGGCGATTGTTTTGAGCCAATTGTTTCATTACAATTTACATCCGTCGATAAAAAACCTGTATTATAAAGGAAAAGGATACGAATTATTGAGTTTGTATTTCAACCGAACCGAAGATCCAAATGCAGAACAATGTCCGTTTTTGATTGATGAAGAAAATGTATTCAAGATAAAAAAAGCCAAAGAAATTATCCTCGCCAATATGGCTGAACCGCCTGGATTACAGGAATTGGCTGATGAAGTTGGACTGACTTTGAAGAAACTTAAAATGGGTTTCAAGCAAATTTATGGCGATACCGTTTACGGATTTCTATTTGACTATAAAATGGATTCTGCCCGAAAATTGCTCGACAGCGGTTCGTATAATGTAAACGAAGTGGGTCTAAAAATTGGCTACAGTACAGGAAGCCATTTTATCGCTGCATTCAAGAAGAAATTCGGAACGACCCCGAAAAAATATTTGATGGCAATCAATCCGAATATGTAAAAAACAAAAGTTTAGCTACTTTTAACCCCAAATAAATTTAGAGATTCCATTCTTCGGAATGACAAAAAAAAACAAAATATGAAAGGTGTATTATTAGTCAATTTAGGTTCTCCAGAAAGTCCAACAGCAAAAGATGTAAAACCGTATTTAGATGAATTTTTAATGGACAAATACGTGATTGACGTCCCGTTTTTGTTTCGAGCGCTATTAGTTCGCGGAATTATTCTGCAAACAAGACCCAAAAAATCGGCTGCGGCTTACGCCAAAATTTGGTGGGACGAAGGTTCACCGCTTGTCGTAATTTCGAAAAGAATGCACGAAAAAGTAAAGCAGCAAGTTGAAATTCCGGTTTCATTAGCGATGCGTTACGGAAATCCATCTCTTTTGTCTGGATTGCAAGAATTACACGATAAAGGAGTTACCGAAGTATTGCTTTTTCCGTTGTACCCGCAACATGCCATGGCTTCGACAACGACGATTTTAGAATTGGCCGAAGAGCATAGAAAAAAGTATTTTCCGGAAATGAAATTTACGATTGTTCCTGCGTTTTATAACAAACCTGATTATTTACAAAACCTTGCCGATTCAATCAAATCGCATTTAGAAGGTTATAAATACGATCATCTATTGTTTTCCTATCACGGAATTCCAGAGCGCCATATTCGCAAAACCGACATCACCAATTCGCATTGCAAAATTGATGGTTCTTGTTGCAACACGCCATCACCGGCACATGAATTTTGCTACCGTCACCAATGTTATGAAACCACAAAACAAGTGGTGAAATTATTGGGAATTCCAGAAGGAAAATACAGCCAAACTTTTCAATCTCGCTTGGCGGGTGACAAATGGCTTACTCCTTACACCGATGTTGAAGTAAACAAAATGCCTGAAAAAGGAATCAAGAACTTGGCAGTAGTAACACCAGCATTTGTTTCAGATTGTTTAGAAACTTTGGAAGAAATCGCAATGGAAGCCAATCACCAATTCAAAGAACATGGTGGCGAGAATTTCATGGCAATTCCTTGTTTAAATGATAGTGACGCATGGTGCGAAACGGTAGCAAATTGGATTAAAGACTGGGCAAAATAATGAAAATAGCATTAATAACCGGTGCAAATTCTGGGATAGGATTTGCATTAGCGAAAAAATTAATTGAAAACGGATATTTTGTTATTGGAACTTCCAGAAATGGTGAAATTGACCTTGTTTCTGAAAATCTATTTACCGTACAACTTGATGTAACCGATTCCAATTCAATAGAAAAAGCCAATACAATTATTCGCGAAAAATTTAAAACAATTGATGTTTTAATCAATAATGCAGGAATTGGTCCAGATTTAGGTAAAAAAATACCCGAAATCAATTCCTTAAAAATGACATTGAACACCAATGTTACTGGTTTGGTCGTGTTTACAGAATCCATAATTGATTTGATAGACGAAAAGGGAAAAATATTGAATATTTCATCCATAATGGGAACATTGAATCGCGGAAGCGACTCCGATTCACCAGCCTATCGAATCTCAAAATCCGCAGTAAATATGTATACAAAAATTCTTTCGGAACGGCTATTGGATAAAAATATTGCTGTTTATTCGATTCATCCAGGTTGGGTAAAAACCAAATTGGCTGGTCAATCTGCGCCATTAACACCGGAATTTTCTGCAAATGGAATTTATACTTTATTAGAAAAAGATTTGCCTACAGGAACTTTTTGGAATGCAGAAACACAAGAAGAAATGGTGTGGTAAAACCTCAAAATGCAATCAAGCCAAAATGAGATTCCTACGGAATGACAAACTGGGTACAAAACTTGAAACCTGAAACAAAAAATATGGAATATTACAACTACCTCAAATCACTTCACCTCATCTTTGTCATCACTTGGTTTGCCGGACTTTTTTATATTGTTCGCTTATTCGTTTACCAAATTGAAGCCAACGATAAACCGTCGCCTGAAAAGGAAATTCTGCAAAAACAATATAAAATAATGACGTATCGTTTGTGGTATATTATCACTTGGCCAAGCGCTATATTGGCCAGTATTTTTGCATTTTGGATGTTATTTTTTACAGCCATGGGAAATGCTTGGTTGCAAATGCCTTGGATGCAAGTAAAACTTGGCTTTGTTTTTGCGCTGTATTTATACCATTATAAATGCCACAGGATATTCAAGGAATTACAAAATAACGAAGTAAAATATTCAACCAATTATATGCGTTTGTGGAACGAAGGTGCTACAATTATATTATTTGCCGTTGTATTTTTGGTCATTCTAAAAAACGCTGTAAACTGGATTTATGGAGTTGTTGGAATTATGTTGTTTTCGGTTTTGATTATGCTTGGTTTTAAGTTTTATAAAACAATCCGAGAGAAAAACAGGGATCAGTAAGCCGTTTTTTAGTGGTCAGATGTTAGACTAAAAACCAAAAAGAACGCATGTTGCTCACTGAATACTCAAAATCTGAACACTGAATACTATGTTTAACGGCTTCAAGATATCGATGCTTTCCTTGCAAATCAGGATTTTCCTTTCGATGATTCTATTGATAATTGTGGCTTCGATATTATTAGCTTCTATTTCTATTTTTCAATTCAAAAACGAAGCCAAAGAATACCATCAGGAACGTTTAGATCGCAAGGAAGACGCTATAAAAGAGAACATCAATTATGTACTTTCGAATACGACTTATCCGCTTACGCCAAATAATCTTTCGCTGATATTCAAAGATAAAATTCACGAATTATCGGATATTCACAACCTCGAAATCAATATTTACAGCTTGGACGGGAAGTTGTTAAAATCTTCGAAATCTAAATTTTCGATTGATCCTGTTTCTCCTCCGATTCCAAAATACATCATAAAACTCGTTCAATCTTCTATCGAAAAAAGGTATGTAGACATCAAAACCATCGAAGGAAAAAAGAACCGTTCTTCTTATACGCTAATAAAAGACGACAAGTTCAAACCCTTGGGGATTTTGAATTTACCCTACGTAGAAGACGATAGCTATTATCAAACTGAGCTACAAAATTTCTTGATTCGCTTGGCGCAAGTCTATTCGTTTATGCTCTTGGTTGCCTTTGCGGTTGCCTATATTCTTTCGTCTTATATTACCAAATCGTTAAAGACCATTTCGGACAAATTGAGCGAAACCAGCTTGAACCAAAAAAACGAGAAAATCGTTCTTGAAGCCAACAGCAAAGAAATCAATCTTTTGATCAAAGCGTATAATGCCATGGTGGATGAACTCGAGGAAAGCGCTTTGAAATTAGCCCAAAGCGAACGCGAAGAAGCCTGGCAAGAAATGGCAAAACAAGTGGCGCATGAAATCAAAAATCCGCTTACGCCAATGCGGTTGACGGTGCAAAGTTTTCAACGAAAGTTCGATGCGAATGACCCCAATTTAAAACAGAAAATCAACGATTATTCCGAAACCTTGATTCAGCAAATTGACACAATGAGTTCCGTTGCTTCGGCATTTTCGAACTTTGCTTCGATGCCTGCTCAACAAAATGAAACCCTAAATGTGGTTGCTGTTGTCGAACTGACGATGGATATTTTCAACGAAGAATATATCCTTTTTGTAGCCGAAGAGGATACCATCATTTCGATAATTGACCGAACACAACTCATTCGAATCATCACCAATTTAGTCAAAAACGCGATTCAATCTATACCTGAAAAACAAGAAGTAAAATCGATTTATGTTACCATAAAAAAAGAAAACAACAAGGTATTAATTACCGTTTCGGATAACGGAATAGGAATAGCTACCGAGGATTTTCAACGTGTCTTCGAACCAAAATTCACCACAAAATCTAGCGGAATGGGATTGGGTTTAGGTATTATCAAAAATATTATTGAAAATTACAAAGGAACAATTACATTTGAATCTCAGAAAGGAAAAGGCACCACTTTTACGGTTTCACTCCCTATAATCAATCAATAAAAACAAAAGTTATGGCACTAGAAAACATCATCTTGGAACAGGAAAATGGCATTGCTACGATTTTTATCAATCGCCCAGAAAAATTAAACGCCCTAAACAAAGCAACGATTCAGGAGCTGCACGAAACCTTAAAACAGGTCGATGCTAATCCCGAAATTCAAGTAGTGGTGATCACCGGAAGTGGAGAAAAAGCATTTGTAGCTGGCGCCGATATTGCCGAATTTGCTCATTTCTCAGAAACAGAAGGAGCGCAATTAGCTGCCCAAGGGCATAAAATTTTGTTTGACTATATCGAAAACATGAAAACGCCAGTAATTGCAGCCATCAATGGTTTTGCTCTTGGTGGCGGACTAGAACTGGCAATGGCTTGTCATTTCCGAATCGCATCTGACAATGCCAAAATGGGTTTACCAGAAACTTCGCTTGGCGTTATTCCTGGTTATGGCGGAACCCAACGTTTGCCACAATTGATTGGTAAAGGTCGCGCTATGGAAATGATTGTAACCGCAGGAATGATCGATGCCGAAACTGCCAAAACGTACGGATTAGTCAATCACGTTGTGCCACAAGCCGATTTATATACCACTTATAAAACAATTGCAACCCGAATTATGCGAAATTCTCCCGTTGCTATTTCAAAAGCAATAGAAGCCGTAAATGCGAATTTTGTTTCGGGTGTAAATGGATTTGATATCGAAATAAATGCTTTTGGTGCATGCTTTGCTACCGAAGATTTCAAAGAAGGAACGACTGCCTTTTTGGAGAAAAGGAAAGCAGAATTTAAAGGGAACTGAATAGCTTTCGAAAAAACGCAATTAAACAAAATCAATACTCTAAAAAATATTTTATGTCCTTCCAACCTGTATTTGCCCAATTTTGGGAACAAGTAAAAGAAAGTATCGAAAATCATACGTATGCCAAATTAACCTTGGCTAAAACCATTGGCGACACCGAATTGAAAAACATCTATGTGCGTCCCGTGTTATTAGAAAATGACGTTTTTAGCCTTTCGGTAACAGCGCGATATAAAACAGAAGAAATCGAAAGTTTTCATTCCTTAGACGAAGCTTTTTTCGTTTTGGCTCCATACATGAACAATCCCTTCTTGACGGCACTTTTGTTTACAACCGAGAATGATATCACTTTTAAGCTCAATAAAAAGCGCGTAGGAAGCATTATTGAGCAAGCGCCTACTTTCAAGAATGCTTCGGATGTGATTTTAGAAATGAAGGAAAAAGGAATTTGATTTTTGATTAACGATTGCTGATTTTTGATTTAAATCTTAAAATACTTTTCAATTCCTACCAAATCTTAAATCAAAAATCGTTAATCTGCAATCCTACTTCTCCCCGTCCCATTCTGCATAGAATTGCGAAAGAAAAACTGCCATGAAACGGTGTCTTTCTTGTGCCATTTGCTTGCCGGTTTCGGTAGTCATTTTATCTTTTAAAAGCAGTAACTTTTCGTAGAAATGGTTGATCGTTGGTGCTTCGCTATTTTTATATTCTTCTTTGCTCATGTGAAGATTTGGAGCAATATTCGGATTGTACATGGGTATATTTTTGAAACCACCATAATTGAAGGCTCTTGCGATTCCAATGGCGCCAATAGCGTCTAATCGATCGGCATCTTGAACAATATCCAGTTCTTTTGAGGAGAACACCTTTTGAACATTCCCTCCTTTGAACGAAATGTTTTCAATAATATGAATTACGTGCTGAATAGTAACTTCATCA
>CAILTC010000128.1 GCA_903837025.1 uncultured Bacteroidota bacterium
TAGCCCAATTGCTTAGCCTGTTCGCTTTAGCTCGGGTCTTGGGTCCATATTGCTATGATTTTCTATAATAAAGTGAAACACCTTTCAAAATTTTTAAATCTATGTTTCTATGTGGTTAAAAAAAACAAATTGAATTACACCCAACGAGTTAATCAAATGCAAATTATTTTATCCCATTTAGATGAGAATCTTAATTTTCGAAAACCCAGCTAAATCTTCCCTGACGTAATTCAATTGGTATTATTTTGGCATAATGATTGCCACTTTTTAACCTTGTGCAAATAATAAGCGTCGAATACCTATTTATGGTGTTGATGCCTTATATTTGCTATGTGAATGAATAAATTTAATGACAAAAAGACTTAAATAATAGATGCCAAATCATAAAATAAATACACTTGACAATTTGTCACTTCAAGAATTTGACTCAGAAACTGATTTAATCCCATTATTGACCCCCGAAGACGAAGAGGAAATGAGTAATGAAGAATTACCCAATTCGCTACCTATTTTATCCTTGAGAAATATGGTTTTATTTCCTGGAGTTGTAATTCCAATTACAGCCGGACGTGATAAATCCATAAAATTAATCAACGATGCTTATGCAGCGGGAAAAACCATTGGTGTTATTGCCCAAAAAAATGAAGAAATAGAAGATCCTACAAAAAACGACATTCATACAATAGGAACGGTTGCTCAAATTTTGAGGGTTCTAAAAATGCCTGACGGAAATATTACGGTTATTCTTCAAGGAAAAAAACGATTCCAAATTGAATCTGTTATTACCGAAACTCCTTATATAACAGCAAAAATTAAAGAAGTTGCCGAAAAAAGACCTGCAAAAAAAGACAGCGAATTCTTGGCGATTATCGATTCGATTAAGGAATTGGCTATTCAAATTATAAAAGAAAGTCCGAACATTCCTAGCGAAGCTACTTTTGCTATCAAAAACATAGAAAGCCAATCGTTTTTGATCAATTTTGTTACTTCGAACATGAACTTATCCGTTCAGGAAAAACAAGATTTACTTTCGATTAATGGATTAAAAGAACGCGCCTTAGAAACGCTTCGTTATATGAATATTGAGTTGCAAAAACTCGAATTGAAAAACGATATTCAATCTAAAGTTCGCTTCGATTTAGACCAGCAACAAAGGGAATATTTCCTGCATCAACAGATGAAAACAATCCAAGAAGAATTGGGTGGTGCTTCGCAAGAAGAGGAAATGGACGAGATGAGCTTGAAGGCCAAAGACAAGAAATGGGACGAGAAAACGCAGAAACATTTCGAGAAAGAATTGTCAAAAATGCGAAGAATGAATCCGCAAGCGCCTGATTTCGGAATCCAAAGAAATTATTTGGATCTGTTTTTAGAATTGCCTTGGAATAAGTATTCGAAAGATAATTTTGATTTAAAACGTGCTCAAAAAATACTAGACAGAGACCATTTCGGATTAGAGGATGTAAAGAAAAGAATGATCGAACATTTGGCGGTTTTAAAATTGCGAAATGACATGAAATCCCCAATTATCTGCTTGACAGGACCTCCGGGTGTTGGTAAAACTTCTATAGGGAAATCGGTTGCCGAAGCTTTAGGAAGAGAATACGTGAGAATATCATTGGGTGGTTTACGGGATGAAGCCGAAATTCGGGGTCATCGTAAAACTTATATTGGCGCCATGCCAGGAAGAATAATTCAAAGTTTGAAAAAAGCAGGAACCTCGAATCCCGTTTTTGTTTTAGACGAAATAGATAAATTATCCAATAGCCATCAAGGCGATCCGTCATCGGCTTTGTTAGAAGTTTTAGATCCAGAACAAAATAACTCTTTCTATGATAATTTCCTTGAAATGGGTTATGATTTATCGAAAGTGATGTTTATAGCCACCTCTAATAATATGGCGGAAATTCAGCCTGCGTTGCGAGATCGTATGGAAATCATAAAAATGTCGGGTTATACGATTGAAGAAAAAGTCGAAATTGCGCGTCAGCACTTGTTTCCAAGACAATTAAAAGAACATGGTTTAACCACCAAGGATTTGAACATTGGAAAAAAACAATTAGAAAAAATTGTCGAAGGATATACGCGTGAATCGGGTGTTCGTGGTTTAGAAGCCAAGATTGCGCAAGTGATTCGTAATGCAGCCAAATCGATTGCAATGGAGGAGGAATACAATAAAAAAGTAACCGACGATGATATTGTAAAAGTATTGGGAATTCCGAGATTAGAAAGAGATAAATACGAAAATAATGATGTTGCAGGAGTTGTTACAGGATTGGCTTGGACAAGCGTTGGCGGAGATATTCTTTTTATAGAATCCTTGATTTCTCCAGGAAAAGGAGCAATGACCATTACCGGAAATTTAGGAAATGTAATGAAAGAATCGGCGACGATAGCTTTAGAATATATCAAAGCCAATGCGGAATTTCTAGGTGTAAATCCAGATGTATTAACCAAATACAACATCCATTTACACGTTCCGGAAGGTGCCACCCCAAAAGATGGACCAAGCGCAGGAATTGCGATGTTGACTTCTTTGGTTTCGGTGCTTACGCAAAAGAAAATTAAGAAAGGATTAGCAATGACAGGCGAAATTACCTTACGTGGAAAAGTATTGCCTGTGGGCGGAATAAAAGAAAAGATTTTGGCCGCCAAAAGAGCCAACATCAAGGAAATTATCCTGTGTCACGAAAACAAAAGCGATATCGACGAGATAAAATCAGAATATATCGAAGGACTTACTTTTCATTATGTAAAAGAAATGAGCGAAGTTTTGAAAATTGCCATTACAGATCAAAAGGTAAAAAATGCAAAAGCACTTTAAAAGAAGCTGTTTTATAAAATAAATATTTTTTTTCTCTTGAACCATTAAGAAATTAAGGTTCATTAAGGCTAAAAACTTAATTTTTTAATGATTTAAAAATAGTATGTAATTTGGGAATACTAATCTTTTAGTCATTTTTTTTAAATAAATTCCATCCTGATTTTTGGGATGGAATTTTCATTTTTATTTGCGCTAAAACATTGGAAGCAAAACAGAATTTTAACCATTATAATTTTATCTTCGCATTTGCGTTTTACTATACCCAATAGCTATTTATAAGTATGCAAAAGAATGTTTTATTTCTCTTTTTGTTTTCGTTTTGTACCGTTTCTTACGGTCAAATAGGAGGGAAGTATGTGTACCAATTTCTCAACTTGGTCACATCACCAAGGCAAGCAGCTCTAGGCGGAAAAACGATTACGATTTATGATGATGATGTGAACCAAGCCAATTTTAATCCAGCAACGATAAATCCAGATATGGATAATCATTTGGCTTTAAATTATGGTAGTTATTATGGTGAAGTAGCTTACGGAACTGCATCTTATGCTTATACTTATGATCGTCATTTACAGACTTTTCAAGCCGGAATTAATTATGTTAATTATGGTAATTTTCAAGGTTATGACGAAAATGGCCAACCAACAGCTTCATTTACAGGAAGCGAAACGGCACTTTCGTTTGGCTATTCCTATAATGTTCCTGACACCAGTCTTCATTTAGGTGTAAATGGAAAATTGATCTCATCAACATTAGAAACGTATAATTCATTAGGCGGCGCAATTGATCTTGGAGCCCTTTATATAGATGAAAGGAATGATGTGAATTGGGCTTTGGTTATTCGGAATATTGGGACACAGTTTACAACCTATTCGGGAACAAAAGAAGCATTGCCTATGGAAATTATGGCAGGAGTTTCGCAACAATTAGAGAATGTTCCGCTTCGTTGGCATTTAACAATGGATAATTTGCAGCAATGGAATATTACCTTCTCTAATCCTAACCGAGCCGTTTCATCACTTGACGGAACAACAACTCCCGAAAAAATATCGGCAATGAAAAATGCCTTTGAACATTTGATTATTGGAATGGAACTTTTCCCGGATAAAATAGTTAATCTACGAATAGGATATAATTTTAGACGAGCCGAAGAATTACGAATAATGGATCAACGCAATTTCTCCGGAATGTCTGTTGGTTTTGGATTAAAATTAAACAAATTAAAATTTAATTATTCTTATTCGAGATATACATTGGCAGGAAATACGAGTTTATTTGGTTTAACCATTAACTTTCAGGAATAATTATTAGAATCACTACAACTTTAAAATTATAAATTTTGGAAAAAATAACCATAGCAATTGACGGGTTTTCGTCTACAGGAAAAAGTACTTTAGCCAAAGAATTAGCCAAACACTTAGGCTATGTTTACGTTGATACCGGCGCAATGTACCGAGCAGTTGCCTTATTTGCAATGCAAAAAGGATACATTAGCAAACAAATTTTTGACAAGCAATCGCTAATTGAAAATTTACCTTTTATAAAATTAGTATTCCAATTTAATCCTGATCTGGGTTTTGCCGAAATGTATTTGAATGAGGTAAATGTAGAAAAGCAAATACGAACAATCGAAGTTTCGAATTATGTGAGCAAAGTAGCCGAAATACCCGAAGTGCGATCAAAACTTGTTGAACAGCAACAGGAAATGGGCAAAAGCAAAGGAATCGTTATGGATGGTAGGGATATAGGAACAGTAGTTTTTCCTGATGCTGAACTTAAGATTTTTATGACGGCAAGTGCCAAGACCCGTGCTCAAAGACGTTATGATGAACTTATTGAAAATGGAGATCAAGTCACTTTTGATGAGGTACTTAATAATGTTCAAGAACGTGATTATATTGATACACACCGGGAGGATTCTCCTCTTGTAAAAGCGGATGATGCCATAGCAATTGATAATTCTCATATTTCTAAAAAAGAACAATTTGACTTAGTGTTAAAATTAATTAAAATCAATTAGTTCAAAAGTTTATTCTTACATATTCTAATAGCCTTGCAATTTGCAGGGCTTTTTTTTGTCTCCTACTTTTTATATGGATTGTTGTTAATTTTTATAGGATTTTTACAGGTAATTAAAAATATATTGTGTATTTCGTCGATTAAATAATGTATTTCACCGATAAAGCACCTATATTTATATCAGAAAACAAGTTCAATTAATAAAATACTTAAAGAAGTTTGCCCCACAATCTACTTTAAACTTAATA
>CAILTC010000129.1 GCA_903837025.1 uncultured Bacteroidota bacterium
AATTTATTCTCCATCGACGGAAAAGAAAAACTGGAAATCGAAAGAACAATTTCATTCGAGAATTGCACTGATTTTGGAAAAGATTGTGCTAACGAAATTTTAGAAAAAGGCGGAGCAGCTTTGATGAAAAGCATTAAAGAAATCTTAAAAAAATAATGCAAAATCCCATCAGTATTCTATCTACAAAAATACTTTTGAGCAATCAAAAGCAAGCCTTATTGAATGCCGGTTTTTCAGTAACAGAAGCGGATTTTATCAAAACCGAAAACACTGATTTTGACTTCCCCTCCTTTGGAGGGGTGTCCGAAGGACGGGGTGGTTTTAAGATCAACGATAATCTGATTTTCACCAGTCAAAATGCAGTTCAAAGCATATTACAGCATCCAAAAGCAGAAGAATTAAAAACAAAAAATGTATTTTGTGTTGGTTTAAAAACCAAAATAGTATTATCCGAAAGCAGATTTAATGTTGTTGCTTATACCGGTTATGCGTCAGATCTAGCAGAAATTATCACTTTGATTTATGCTAATGAAAGTTTTACTTTTTTTAGCGGAAATTTGCGTAAAGAAACCTTGCCAAAAGCTTTGGCAGCAGCCAAAGTCAAATACAATGAAATTCAGGTGTATGAAACCACTTTGGCACCACAAAAAATAAAAACCCCAGTCGATGGAATTCTGTTTTTTAGTCCGTCGGCTGTCGAAAGTTATTTGCAGGATAACAAAATAAAAACCGAAATTTGCTTTTGCATTGGCAACACAACCGCCGAAGCTTTAGAAAAAACAACTAAAAATATTGTAATCGCAGATCAGCCTTCGGTTGAAGATGTGATTGAAGATGTAATCGAAGAATTTAAATAAACTTGGCGAATTAGCGCCTTTCTAGCTAGAAATTATGATAAAGAATGACCTATTTTTAAAAGCATTAAGAGGAGAAACAGTAGAACGTCCACCAGTTTGGATGATGCGTCAAGCCGGAAGATTTTTACCTGAATTCCGCGCCATGCGTGATAAATATGATTTTTTTACTCGTTGCGAAACTCCAGAATTAGCTGCCGAAATCACCGTAATGCCTATTCGTAGCATCGGTCCAGACGTAGCGATTTTGTTCTCGGATATTTTGGTTGTGCCAAGAGCGATGGGAATTCACGTGGAATTGAAAGACAATTTGGGACCGATTATCCCAAATCCAATTCGCACCATGGAACAAGTCAATCAGGTTTTTGTTCCGAACATTCAAGAAACTTTGGGTTACGTAATGGATGCCATCAAATTGACCAAAGAAATGCTGAACGATGAGGTGCCATTAATTGGTTTCGCCGGTTCACCTTGGACCATTTTCTGTTATGCTGTGGAAGGAAAAGGTTCGAAAAGTTTTGATACTGCCAAAGGGTTTTGTTTCTCCAACCCAATTGCAGCCCATACTTTATTGCAAAAAATCACCGATACTACTATTTTATATTTAAAAGAAAAAGTAAAAGCAGGTTGCGATGCCATTCAGATTTTCGATTCTTGGGGTGGAATGCTTTCGCCAGTTGATTATCAGGAATTCTCTTGGAAATACATCAACCAAATCGTAGAAGCATTAGCAGACGAAACGCAAGTCATTGTTTTCGGAAAAGGATGTTGGTTTGCGCTTGGCGAAATGGGGAAAAGTAGAGCTTCGGCATTGGGAGTAGATTGGACATGTACACCAAGAAACGCCCGTTATTTGTCTGGTGGAAACATCACTTTGCAAGGAAATTTTGATCCGTCTAGATTGCTTTCGCCAATTCCTGTTATCAAGAAAATGGTGCACGAAATGATCGACGAATTTGGAAAAGACAAATATATTGCCAATTTAGGTCACGGTATTTTACCAAATATTCCTGTAGATCACGCCAAAGCATTTATTGATGCCGTGAAGGAATACAAGCAGAAATAATTATTAAAAGATGATAAAACATTTATTGATATTAATTGGAATTTTCATATCATTCAATTGTAATGGTCAAAATATTGTTTCTAAAACAAAACAAAAATCAATTACAACGAACCCTTTAAGAAAAAAAATTATTGGGATTTGGAAGCAAAAAGGTTCAATAAATGCAGATTTTAAAATTGATAATAAAACTTTTTATTATGTTGATGATTTTGCATATTATAAATATTCTTTAAATAGGGACTTAATTAAAATTTACTATTCAGATTACACTTATGAAGGTAAAGTTTCTTTTAAAAATGATACTTTGATTTTGAGTAATGATGAAAGAGAAGTTAGATATTATAGATTTAAAGAATAAAAATCTGAAATTATATTTTAGATGAATATTTGATTATGAAAAATAAATTTTACCAATACATACAAAACCTTCAAGATCAAATCTGTGCAGGATTG
>CAILTC010000130.1 GCA_903837025.1 uncultured Bacteroidota bacterium
AGAAATAAAGGATTAACTCAAAAATTGTTTAATGGGAATTTTGAGAAAAAACATTTATCTGAAATTTTTGAAAGAGTTACAACAAAGAATACTGAAAAGAATCAAAATGTAATTACCATTTCAGCTCAAAGAGGTTTTGTCAAACAAACGGATTTTTTTAATAAAATCATTGCCAGTGATATTCTGGACCATTATACTCTAGTCCAAAAAGGAGACTTTTGTTATAATAAAAGTTACTCAAATGGTTATGATTGGGGTGCAACAAAAAGATTAAATGATTTTGAAAAAGCAGTTGTTACAACGCTTTACATTTGTTTTAGGTTAAAAAATGAAAATCACAATTCTGGAAATTTTTTCGAATATTATTTTGAAAGTGGAATATTGTATAAAGGTTTGTCAAAAGTCGCCAATGAAGGGGGAAGAGCTCACGGATTATTAAATGTAACTTCTCCTGATTTTTTTAATATTAAAATTGGTGTTCCAACATTTGAGGAACAAAAAGCAATCGCAAACATTCTCGATAAAGCTACTTTAGAATTAAACCAATACCAACAAAAACTAGAAACCTTGCAATTACAGAAAAAGGGATTGATGCAGCAATTACTTACTGGGAAAATTAGAGTGAGAATTTAACAACCAAACCAAAAACCATAAATGAAAAGAGAATTACACACATTATACATAAAACACGACGGGCAATTTAAGACTTTATCTAAAATTGCGTTGTCGCAATTAATACTAAAAATTGTTTATTTAAAAGGAGACGGTACGACTTTAAGACAAATTGAAGCTGAATTAACCACAGTATTAACTTCACCAGTATCACAAAAAGATATTGAAGATGCTATAAGAATATTGATTAAAGAGCGAAAATTAAATGTCAAATCGAACAGGCATTTTATACATAACGATTACAAAGCTCAAATCAAGAAAGAAGTAGATAAAAACAACGATTTACTTTCTAAAGTTCTGAATAAATATTTTTCAAAAGCCGAAAGCACAAAAGAAAATATCGAAAAATGGTTTATCGATACAGCAATTTCATTTTTCGAAAAGTATAGTTTTGAGTGGTTTCAACAAATTACTTACAAAGGAAAAAATAGTTCCAACTCAGTTCCAAATATCCACGAGATTTTGGATAATATTTTATTAAACAACACCTCAATTGTTCAAAATGATAAAGAGTGGTTAAAAACACAATTTTTAAAGTTTGTTGATAGTGAAGATGCTAATGATAATCTGCTTTTTTGGTATTACGGTATTTCAATGTTCTCTTCAAGATTAATCACTGCAAGAAATTATGCTGACGGAATTACAATTGATTTATTCAAGGACAGTAAATTTATTTTAGATACAAATATTTTGATGATTTTAGATTTAGAAGAACACGAACTTTCTACTTCTTTAAATTCGTTAGAAACCATTTTAATGCAATTAAATATTTCGCCAGTTTATCTCCATACAACTAGAGAAGAATATTTGAGAGCTATGAACTGGAGACGAACAGAAACAATTAGAGTTTTTGAAAGTTTTGATATTGATGTATTGAGGTCTTCTGATTGTCCATTTATCCAAACAGCTTTGAGACGCGGTTGTGACGATGCTACAGATGTTACAAGAATGTTTGATAGATTGTTAGATATGCCATCGCATTTTAGTGATAATTTACCTATCGAAATTTGTGATTATGATGCTTTAAGTGATGCAATTGAAAACGGTAAAGACGATGCAAGTCTAAAAACTAGAATTAATGACACATATAAAAGAAGAACAGGAAGAGATAAAAGAGAAAATCCAATAATTCACGATGCTGCGATTATTAGTGGAGCACAATTTATACGGAAAAGCGAAAAATGTTGGATTATCACCAGTGATAGTACAATGAAAAGATTTGCTATCGAAAACTGTATAAGAGATGAGAATGAAATTGCAGTAGGGCTTGATGTTGTCATTGGTTTAATGGCGGTTAATAGCGGTGGTGTAAATATGGATGCTTCAAATTTTGCTCCATTGTTTAAAAATCTTATTAAGTTCTCATTGGTTCCAGAAAGTGAAGCTTTTGAAGTAAAAGATTTAGCATTCATCTTAAGAACAAACATTAAGATAAATGAATTACCAAATGAAAGAGTAATTGAAGTTGCCAAAGAAGTAAAAAGAATGCGTGTAAATGGTACCGAAGAAGAAAATGTTGCACTTTATTTAAGAAGAGTAATTGAAGGTGATACTATTGGTTTAGTAAAAGATATGGAAGAAGCCCTAAGCAAGGAAAGTATCGCTAAAGCAAGTAGAGAAAAAGCCGAAAGTCAAAGAGATTTA
>CAILTC010000131.1 GCA_903837025.1 uncultured Bacteroidota bacterium
GGCCCACCCACTGCCCCCGGGTGGCATTGCCGAACCACCCGCCGATCCAGCGGCCCAGGCAGAAGCCCAGGGCGATGCAGAGTGGAAAGGAGATGCCCAGGGACCTGAGGTCCTAGCTGTAACAGGTTTTTTGGCAACTTGTGCCTGTACATTCAGCATTCCCAAAAACAATAATAATAGGATTTTAGATTTCATTTCGAATAATTTTTAAGTATTTGTTTTAGTTATTTAGGCATTGTTTCCAATAATTCGATTTCGAAGATGATGTTGGCATTTGGTGGAATCACTCCGCCAGCTCCAGCTTCACCATAGCCAAGATTAGATGGTATAAAGATAACGGCTTTATCGCCAAAAGATAATTTTTCGATTCCTTCGATAAAACCAGGAATCATTCCATCTTTTTTCCCTGCTTGAAAAGGCAATGGTTGGTAACCATGTTGTGCGGCTCTGTTAGCATCGTATTTTCCAAAAGTTTTGCTAACATCTTCGATACTAGAGTCGAATAAACTTCCGTTTTCTAGAAAACCTGCATAATGAATGAAAATATTGGCACCAGCAACCGGTTTTTTGCCACTACCTTTTTTGGTAATAACATATTGTAAACCAGTGCTTGTTTTAGTTGCTTTGGCTTTTAATCCTGCAAAATAAGCTACTTTTTGGTCTTGAACGGCTTTAAATTTTGAATTTAAAATTGCATCTTCGGCCGCTTTTTTCTTTTGATTTTCAGATTCTATAGCAAAATAATCACGGAATGTTTTTACGGCATCAAACTTTTTGGCTGCTTCACCATTTCGGATGATAGTCACTTTTGTCATGTAATCATCTTGCTCAATTTTGTTTACAACCTCCATTCCTTTTTCTACAACATGGCCAAAAATAGTATGTTTTCCTTCTAACCAAGGTGTTTCAACATGCGTTATAAAAAACTGACTGCTATTCGTCGCAGGTCCGTTATTGGCCATTGCCAAAACCCCACCTTTATCAAATTTCAGATCAGAAATCTCATCTTTAAATTTATATCCGGTATCGCCAGAGCCTGTACCTAAAGGGTCACCACCTTGAATCATAAAATCTTTGATAACTCTGTGAAATTTTAAACCATCATAAAATGGTTTATTTTTAAGATGTTCGTCGGTGATAAATTCATTTTTTCCTTCGACCAAAGTCACAAAATTAGCCACCGTTACAGGTGCTTTTTTCATGTCTAATTCGACTATTATCGTTCCTTTATTGGTTTCGATTTGGGCGTATAAACCATCAGGAAGGTTGTTTTTTTCGTTTTTACAAGAGTAAAATGAGGCAATTAGAACGAATACTAATAGGATATTTTTTTTCATTTCTTAGTTGTTAAAGAGTCTTTAAATTTGTTTGCGGTAATTATTTGTTTGTTTTTTAGGGTTTCATTTTTTAGTTGAATTTCTTTTTGGAAAGCTTTTTCATCTATAAAATTATGCAAGGTTACCGTGCATGACAAAGGTTGGTTAGAACCAATTTTTTTGTCATCACCATGATATCCATAAGCAATATGTGAGGGAAAAAGAAAATTAATTTTCTCGTTTTTGTGCATTAATTTGATGCCTTCTCTCAATCCTGTCATGATATTTTGTTTATCAACAGCATAAGTTTGAGGGCCTAATTCAAGTTCAGAATATATGATAGTTCCTTTGAGGTCTTTTATTTCATAGTCAAAAAATACAACATCGCCTTTTTTGGGATTTATTGTATCTGTTTGATTTTTTGAAATATAGGTGTACCAATACCCTTTTTTAGAAGCGGTGTATTTAATGTTTGGATTACTTTTGATTACGGAATCAATTTGTTTTTCTTCTCCGGCAACCAATTTCTTGTTTCGTGCTATCGACTTTTTCATAAAAGTTCCAGAGGTTTGCGATATAGGTCTTCTAGCTTCCTGATGTTGTTTACAACTAGAAACTAAAATAAATGCAAATAGGATTACCAATAATTTATATTCTTTCATATTTGTAAATTTATTTTTCAGCGGCCATATATGGTATTGCCTTTTTATTTATTGGTTTTTGCTTACGAAAACGTCTTGTTAGTGGCGATTTCATAACTAATTTATATTTTTAGTTTGCTCACCAAGTCTTCAAATTTCTGGACGGTTTCTTCTATTGAAACATCCGATTTTCCTCCGGCAGCATTGCGATGTCCGCCACCATTAAAATAGGATCTTGCAAATTGATTTACATCAAAATCACCTTGTGAACGGAACGAAATCTTGATGATTTTCTCTTCTTTGTTTTCGATAAAAATAGCTGTAAATACAATTCCTTTTATGCTTAAACCATAATTGACAATGCCTTCGGTATCCCCTTTTATATGGTCAAAAGTGTCTAATTCTTCTTGTGTAAGCGTGGTGTAAGCCGTATTTTTATCGGCCAAAACCTTCATGTTTTGAAGAGCTCTTCCTAATAATTGTAATCTTCCGTACGAACTATTATCAAAAAGTAAGGTTGGTATTTCCGTGTTTTCTACACCTAAATCAATCAAGTCGGCAATGATTCTGTGCGTTGTTCCAGTTGTTTTAGGGAAACGAAACGATCCTGAATCGGTTAGAATTCCGGTATAAATACAGGTTCCGATAGTTTTGTCGATATCTGATTTTTTTCCAAGAAATGAAATGAAATTATACAACATTTCGCAAGTCGAACCAAAAGCAGTATCTGAATACCTAACTGCCGCATAATCATCTGGTGATTGATGGTGGTCGATCATTACAAACGGCGCTTTTAGGGTGCTCAGTACATTTTCCATTTCGCCCACGCGATGCAAAGCGTTAAAATCTAGTGTGAAAATAAGTTGGGCTTCTTCAAGTATTTTGGTACAGTTTTTTTTGTCTTTTTCGAATATTTTAACGGTTTCTGAACCTGGCATCCAAGCTAGGAAATCGGGAAATTCATTAGGAGAAACGACAACTGGATGCTGGTTGTTTTTGAGTAAAAAGTGATATAATCCAAGGGTTGAACCCATTGCATCACCATCAGGACCGCGGTGTGGAATTATGGCAATTTTTTTTGGCGTTGCTAACAACTGCTGTATCGCTTGTATGTCTTGTTCTTTCATGTGAAGATAATACTTTTTTTTATTGGAACATGGAATCGCCATTCTTCATTCCTTATATGGTCATTTTGAAGAATGGCGATTTCATAGTTTGCGAATTTACATTTTTTTGTGTTAATGCTAAAATCATTTTAACAATTAACAAACTTTTACGATTCTATAAATCCTCTAAATTTTGTCTTTTAAAACGCTGATACAATTTGTATTTAGCCCCTTTTACAATTTGAGAATGATAAATCCCCACAGAACCCGAAGAAAAATATGCAACTACACAAGCAATGCCAATGAATACGCCACTTTCGATCCCGAAAAGTTCTATTCCCATAATCGTGCAAGCAATAGGTGTGTGGGTGGCACCCGAAAAAACGGCTACAAATCCCATTCCTGCCAAAAGTGCAATGGGCAAAGGTACAACGAGCGATAATGCGCTTCCGAGAGTGGCACCAACGAAGAAAAGTGGGGTTACTTCGCCACCTTTGAATCCTGCACCAAGCGTAAATCCTGTAAAAAGTATTTTGAGCAAGAAATCATACCAATTATTTGGAGTTGAAAACGCATCAACAATCATTGGCACGCCCAATCCGATATATTTTGTAGTACTTATAAAGTAAATGGTGATGGCCAAAATAATTCCTCCAACAAAAGGTCGAAGTGGTGGATATTTTATAGTTTTCGAAAATAAATTCCCCCAAAAGTGAGTCGTTCTTGAAAACAACATCGAGGCGAATCCGAATAAAATACTAACGAATAGAACCCAAAGAAACGTTTTTGAAGTCATTTCGGGTACCATTGGTATTTGGTAATGGGTATGTTTTACCTGCCAAAATTCAACGGTGAAATAAGCGATATAAGCCACCAAAAAAGATAAAATAATACTTCTGAAATTGATTTTCGAAAAGTATAAAACTTCCAAAGCAAATAAGGCTCCCGCCAAAGGTGTCCCGAAAATAGAAGCAAATCCGGCACTTATTCCGAGAATTATAATTGTTTTTCTTTCGGAATTATCCAATTTGAAAATACCAGTAAATTGGTCGGCAATGGCGCCGCCCATTTGTACTGCGGTTCCTTCGCGACCAGCAGAACCACCAAAAAGATGCGTGATTAATGTGCCAAAAAGCACTAAAGGTGCCATTTTTAAAGGAATCGTTTTTTGCGGATTTTCGTATTCTTCCAGCAATAAGTTATTGCCTTTTACAGCGTTTTTGCCTAGATAATAATACGTTAGACCAATGGCGAATCCGCCAATTGGCAAAAGCCAAATAATCCAAAGATTATGGGATCTGATTTGGGTAACGTATTCTAAAGCGACTAAAAAAAAGGCAGAAGCTGAACCAGAAAAAATGCCTATTAAAACACAAATAGAAATCCATTTGAGTAGGAGGAAGGCATTTTTTTTTAGATTCATTAGGTTGTTTTTTGTCATACCTGACAGGTTTTAAAAACCTGTCAGGTGTATTAATTGAAATAATTTACTCCGAAACAATAGCCGTAAATTCAATTTCTACCAAATATTCTGGAGCTACAAGTTTACTCACTTCATAAAAACCAGTTGCTGGTTTTATGGATCCAAAAAATTTGGCATGTGCTCTGGCAACATCTTCAAAACTGGTGATTTCGGTTGTGAAAATTCGAGTACGAATAACATCTTTCATTCCTGAATTAAGTTCTTCCAGCACTTTTTCTATTCTTTCAAGAACATTTAAAGTTTGTGCATACGCATCATCAGCTTTCACTTTTTCGCCATCAACAATAGCTACTGTACCAGATACTTCAATAACATTTCCAATTCGTACCGCACGACAATAACCCATTTTGTCTTCCCAAGGTGATCCAGTCAAGATATTTTTTCTTTTCATTTTGTTTTTTTAAGGTATTAAGCTGATTTTTAAATGGTTTAAAACTCAATAGGAGTTTTGATAATTTTCTGCAATTTATAAAAAATAGAGAAATAAAAAACACTGAATTTTATTAAAAAGTTCAATCGCATTAAAAAGTTCAGACTTGGTTTATATAAGGTTTATTTTTTTAGCTAATGGTTTCCACAGATTTTAATAACAGAAAACAGAAAACCTTTTAATTTATGCTAAAATAGTTGATTTTTTTTTTTTGATTTAAAGCATTAATTTAAGAATGATTTATGCTATAAAATGTAATAAATCGGATAAGAGAAGGTTATAAACTATAGTCCAGTTGTTTTTTATAATTTGAAAAGAGGAACGCTAATTGATTAAGAGCCAAAAGTTATGAAAAGAATATTATTTTTTGTTTTTATAATAGGTATGTCCATTAATGGATATGCACAGGATGAGTTTATGACCAAGTTTAAACCGATTCCGCCTAAAAACAAGCCTTTAAAAATTAAAAAAGAAGCTCATCCAAAACCAGATTTACCAATAATTACTCCGCCAATTGTTTTGAAACCAGCTCCGATACTACCAATTGATATTTTCGCTGATGCGAATTTATATAAAAAAGAAGAAAATTCGAAAGGTATATTTTATAGAAAAAATCAAAATTTGGGTACTTTCAAAACCAAATCTTTTACTTCTAAAATACAATATAGGGATGCCGCTTTTGTTGATGGTGACAAGATAAAAGTATATTTGAACAATGCCATAATTCAACCTGAAGTTTCTTTAGAAGGCGAGTTTAAAGGATTTGAGATACAATTAGAAAAGGGTAGTAATAGGATTGATTTCGAAGCTTTGAACGAAGGTTTTGCTGCACCAAATACGGCTCAATTTCAGGTTTATGATGATAAAGGAAATCTTATTTCGGCAAGTACCTGGAATTTAGGGACCGGCTTTAAAGCGAGTATTATATTGATAAAAGAATAAAAATAATTTATATAATTTTTGTGATTTATTAGCTTTAGTTTTTTTTATTTTTGGACTTTTAAAAATATTGATTGATACGTATTCGATACTTATGAAACAGCTTCTTTTTTTTATTTTCCTAATAGGTGTCGGTTTTAAGAGCTTTGGTCAAATAGAATTTAACCCTAAATTTAAGGCAATACCGCCAAAGAACACCAATTTTAAACCCAAAAAAGTTACAGCGCCAATAACTCCCGAAAAACCGAATATTGTTGCTCCAAGTGTGTTTACTAATACCAATATTCTAAACACCAAACCCAAGGTGAATAATTCGTTTCAAATTGGTGTTCCTGATAATTTTTCGATGATTCCAAAAAAAGAATTTGTCAATCCAGGTGATTTAATTGTTCAGAAATTAAACAAAAAACCGGATAATGAAGACCAAATTGTTTACAGGAAAAATCAGGATTTGGGGGATTTCAAAACCACTTCTCTTACGGCAAAAGTAATGTATCGTGATTATGGTCAGATAGACGGAGACGCGATTCGTGTTTTGTTGAATGATAAAGTAATTGTTACGGAAGTTGTAATGACTGGAGAATTTCAGGGCTTTGAAATAACTTTAGAAAAAGGGTTTAATAAAATTGATTTTCTAGCATTAAACCAAGGAACTGTAGGTCCAAATACAGCCGAATTTAAGGTTTTTAATGACAAAGGCGCGCTAATTTCGGCAAGCCAATGGAATCTAGGAACAGGGTTTAAAGCTACTATTATATTAGTAAAAGAATAAAATTGAATATTTTTAAAATTCGATTTTTCAATTCCGAAATTAAAAAGTAATATGAAATTTTAAAACCCCACACCCTTTTATTTCTCTTTATTATAATTTTTATTAGTCTTACTTAAGAATTATGTAGATATATTTTTAAAAATTCTATATATACTAAAAGGAAAAAATAAAACATGAATTAATAGTAAGAAAAAAAATTCAGGTTTACTAAATGACAATATTAGAAGTATAAAAACAGGAAGAATCACTTGGTAATACTCATTCATGAAAATAGATCGGAAGAGCGTCGTGTA
>CAILTC010000132.1 GCA_903837025.1 uncultured Bacteroidota bacterium
ATGCAACTTTCTTGTTTCATCGTGATTTTATGGAGTATCATAAAGACCGTTTTTACGATTATTCCTTGATTGTTTTAGATAAAGAAAAATGGGTTGCGGTCCTTCCGGCAAATGTTGTAGATAATGCCGTTTTTTCGCATCAAGGATTGACTTATGGTGGTTTGGTGTATAATGAAAAGGTAAAATTAGCCTCGGTTATTGAAATATTCAGAGCGGTTTTGTTTTTTTTAAATTCAAATAAAATTGGAAAATTACAATTAAAATTAGTTCCCTCTATTTATCATCAAAAACCTGCGGAGGAAATAAATTATGCTTTGTTTTTGGCAAAAGCCCAATTAATAAGAAGAGATTCTATGGCTGTTATTGATTTGTCAGAAAAAATATTGTTAGCGAGCGGAAGAAAAGAAGGTGTTGTAAAAGGACAAAAAAATAAATTAGAAATAAGAGAAGTTGATGATTTTGAATCATTTTGGAATACAATTTTGATTCCAAATTTAGCTAAAAAACATCAAGCTAAACCAGTACATAATCTGGAAGAAATCACAAAGTTAAAAAGATTATTCCCCGAAAACATCAGGCAATTTAATGTTTATGAAAATGAAATTATTGTTGCTGGCACGACAATTTTCGAATGCAAAAAAGTAGCTCACTGCCAGTATATTTCTGGAAATGAAACTAAAAATGAATTGGGCGGAATTGATTTATTGTTTTACCATCTAATAACCGAAGTTTTTAAAAATAAACCTTTTTTTGATTTTGGAATTTCCAACGAAAATCAAGGTCAAAACCTGAATAATGGATTGTCTTATTGGAAAGAAAGTTTTGGAGCGAGTACCATTATTCATGATTTTTATGAAGTAGAATCGTCGAATTATAATTTATTAGACACCGTTTTGATATGATAAAATTCCTCGAATTAAAAAAAATAAATGCCCCTTATGAAACTGCATTTCAAGAAAAATTGAATGCAGTTTTAGCAAACGGCTGGTATGTTTTAGGTAATGAAGTTGCGGGATTTGAAGCTGATTTTGCCAATTATTGCGGGAGGAGTTATTGCGTAGGAGTAGGGAATGGACTCGATGCTATGGTTTTGATTTTCAAAGGGTACATTCAATTGGGAAAACTGCAAAAAGGAGATGAAGTTATTGTTCCTGCCAATACCTATATTGCTAGTATTCTCGCTATTTTGCAAGCCGATTTAGTTCCTGTTTTAGTAGAACCTAAAATAGAAACTTACAATATTAATCCAGATTTAATCGCTGAAAAAATCACTTCAAAAACGAAGGCTATTCTAGCAGTTCATCTTTACGGACAATTAGCCGAAATGGATCAAATAAATGAAATTGCTCAGCAAAATAATCTTTTAGTAATTGAAGATGCGGCTCAGACTCATGGGGCAATCAGCAATCAAAAATCAGTAATCAAAAATCAGCAATCAAGCGTTGCTTATAGTTTTTATCCTGGGAAAAATTTAGGTGCTTTGGGCGATGGAGGCGCAGTTGTTACGAATGATTCGGATTTAGCAAAAACCATTCAATCGTTACGAAATTATGGTTCCCAAACCAAATATCAGAATGAATATATTGGCGTAAATTCGAGACTAGACGAATTGCAAGCTGCTTTTTTGAATGTAAAATTACCCAATTTAGATGCTGAAAATAATAAACGAAAAGCAATTGCCAAACGCTATCTTTCGAAAATTAAAAACGACAAAATCATCCTCCCTTTTTGGGATTTATCAGACAATCATGTTTTTCATTTGTTTGTTATTCGAACCCAAAACAGGGACGAATTACAACAGTATTTGTTGAAAAACGGAATCGAAACGATGATTCATTATCCAATTCCGCCACATCAACAAAAAGCTTTTCCGGATTGGAATCATTTGTCTTTTCCCATCACTGAAAAAATCCATAAAGAAGTGTTAAGTTTGCCAATAAGTCCCGTGTTGACAATGGAAGAAGTTAATTTTATTGTCGCAATTTTAAATCAATATTAAAGCATGACCGATAGTAAATCCTCTTATTTGCAAATTGTAAAAACGACATCACTATTTGGTGGTGTTCAGTTTTTCAATATTGTTATTTCGATAATAAGGACCAAACTTATTGCACTATTTATTGGTCCTGCAGGAATGGGGATCGCAGCGTTATTAAATTCAACCATAAATATTATTAGCGGAATTACTGGTTTAGGTATAGAGACAAGTGCTGTAAAACATATCTCGGGTAGTTATAAAAATGAGGATTTAAAAAGTGTTTCTAAAAATGTATCAATTGTTAGGAAATTAGCATTGTTAACGGGTATTTTTGGAACTTTATTAACTATTCTATTTTCTAAATGGTTGAGTCAACTTACTTTTGGAAATTCAGACCATACTTTTTCATTTGTTTTCCTGTCGATCATTTTGTTAATGAAACAATTGTCAACAGGAGAATTAGTTATATTGCAGGGATTGAGAAAAATGAGGTTTTTAGCGAAAGCTAATTTTTATGGAAATTTATTTGGGTTATTATTTTCGATTCCATTATACTACTATTATAGAATTGATGCAATTGTCCCAACAATTATTTTAGCTTCCTTATCTTCAGTTCTATTTTCTTTTTACTATTCAAGAAAAGTAGGAATTGTAAAAACAAAAGTATCAAACAATCAATTAACGACTGAAGGGAAAAGCATAATTAGACTTGGAATAATGCTAACATTTAGTGGTTTTCTAACTTTGTTTTCAACTTATTTAATTCAAATTTATGTTGGTAAAATTGGAGGATTAGAGCAAGTTGGGTTTTATAATGCTGGTTTTACATTATTAAATTCCTATGTTGGAATAATTTTCACAGTAATGAGCACAGATTATTTTCCAAGATTAGCTTCTATTTGTAATGAAGAAGAAAAGGTGAGGACAAGTGTGATTCAACAATCTTTCATGTCAATTCTGATTATTACACCAATAATTATTCTATTTTTAACTTTTATACCGCTCATTGTAAAAATCATATATACTCCCAAATTTGTTTCGATTATTCCCATGGTTTGTTTGGGTATTTTGGCAATGTTGTTTAGGGCTGTTTCTTGGTCTATGGGGTATATCATTATTGCAAAAGGCGATTCGAAAATTTTTATGCGCACTTCATTAGGATTTAGTTTCCTGTCATTAATTTTGAATATTTTGGGGTATTACTATTACGGATTAGAGGGTCTTGGCTTTAGTTTTTTTATTTATTATTTAATTCATTTCTTTGCTTTAAAAATAATTACCAAAAAGAGCTATAATTTTTATTTTGGAAGCGATTTTTATCAAATCTATTTAATTTGTGCTTTAATGTGCATCGTCACTTTTTCGTTGAGGTACCTACAATATCCATTTTTAAAATATTCTTTAATGTCTTTAATGGTAGTGATTTCTATAATGTTTGTTTTATATCAAATTAGTGAAAAAATGGAATTAAAAGGAATATTCAATTCTGTAATTAATAGAAAAAAATGATTAGTTTGTTTCAAAATATTTATAAAAAATTAAGTGGTTTTTACCACAGGATGAAGTTTTATTATTCTGTAAACTGGACTAAAACATTGTATTTTAACTTCAAGAAATTTCCATTTAGTATTGCAAAAAAACTACCTGTATTTTTTTATGGGAAAATACATTTTCAAAGTATTAGAGGTGAAATTAGCATAAAAGGACCAATTAAAACTGCAATGATTGGATATGGGCAGCATTTTGAGACTGCTGTTAAATCAAAAGGAATAGCTGAATTAGCACTTTATGGCAAAATAGTTTTTAACGGCTATTCGCATTTTGGAAAAGATGTGGTTATATTTATCGGAGAAAATGCACATTGTGAATTTGGCTATATGTCTTGTTTAGGCTCGGACGTGAAAGTTGTTTGTACAAATAAGATTGTTATCGGAGATTGGGCTGGAATTGGTTATGAATCTCAAATAATTGATTCAAATTTTCATCCAATGAAAAACTTAATAACAGGTGAATATTATCCTATGACCGCCGAAGTGCATATTGGTACTCATAATGCTTTTTCGAATCGAATTACGGTTATGCCGGGTACCAAAACTCCAGATTTTTGTGTTGTAGCTTCGAATACATTATGTAATAAAGATTATACAAATCTCGGGAATAATATACTTTTGGGAGGAATTCCAGCACGACTAATAAAAAATAATTACACCCGAGATTGGGATAATGATAAGGAACTTTTAATAAAATATAAGGTTATCAATTTATAGTTTATTCTGGTAAGTGAATTTCGTTTGAAGCGTTTGCCGTCTCATTTTTTTTATAAAACTTAGCTGGGTTGCCAAACCAAATTTCATTTTCAGGAACATTTTTATTTACAAAAGATAAAGAGCCCAATACACTATTATCTCCAATTTGAATGCCGTGTTGAAGTACACAATTTGTTCCTATAAAAACATTGGCTCCAATTGCAGCACCGCCAACTTGGTACATATTTGTGTTCAAATTGTTTGACATCATTTTGGGAGAAATATAGGTATTGTCTCCTATTTTTACTCCTCGGGCTATTATACTGTCATAGCGAATTATCACGTTATTGCCAATTGTGCAATTTCCAGAAGATGAAACTCTTGAGTCTATAAAACAGTTTTCTCCAATAATTGTGCCTTCCCGAAGTTCAACATAATTCTTAATGATGGTATTGTCCCCAATTACCACATTGTCTTCAATGATACAAAAATTACCAATTTTGACATTTTTGCCAATTTGTGACTTGCTAGATATTATATTGGTTTCCATTATTTTTTTTAAATTATTAGGGTCATCTGTATAGATGAGTAAAGTGATTTTTTACTTTTAGATAGTCCTCAAAAATAATATTATTTTCGTAAAAAATAATAACAGACTTTACTCTAAATGTTGTAAAATTATTAGTTGTTTTTGGGTTGATTTCCCCAAACTTCTATATATCGTTTAGCTATTTTGATATAATCATGTTCTTTTTCTACAAAAGCCCTTGCCCGTTTTCCGATGGCGATTATTTCACTGGGATTTTCTATCAAAAAAGACAATTCTTTTACTAAATAAGCTACATCTGCTTTGGCATTTACGGCAACTCGTTCCGTTAGGTTATAATGTTCCATAAACTCATTTTCGGCACCCGTGAAAACCACCTTTCCTTTTGCCATAGCTTCTAGGGCGTTATATCCTTGGTCTTGACTAAAGGTTTGGTCTAAAAGAATATGAGCTTTATTGTATAAATTGATGTAATCGTAATAAGGGATTGTTTTTGCAATAATTACTTCAACTTTATCACCATATTTGTTTTTTATAATTTCTAATGCTGCTTCAAAATATTGACTCCCTTTTTGATTGTAAGACCATTCATTAATTCCAAGAAATAGTATTATTTTATTTTCTATCTCTAATGCTTTAAAGGGTAATTGATCTAAATTTATCGGAGTAGGAATTAAACCTAAATATTTGGGGTGGTTTTTGGTTGCATCCACATAATCTAAATCAGTAGGAATAATTCCATTGCACTTTTCCATTACGAAATCGTGCACTTTTTTATGGCTTTCTTTGGTATAATCAAATAAAGAGTCATACTCTTTTATAAGGCTTGGATTAAGAAAAAAGGGTTGTAAGACTGATTTTTTAGATTTATTTTCAACATCAAATTTCATATTCAAATAATCGGCACCGCTTGATAAAATGAAAACGTTCTTATTGGTTTTGAATATTTTATTAAGTAAAAATAGTTCCCATTTTTTATTGGTTTTTATAGGGGTTTCATGAATGAATTGAACGACATCATAATTCTTTAATTTTTTCAATAAAAAGTAAAAACGCAAGCCTTGTTCTAATTTTGCAAAATCATAATTAAATAAACGTGCAATTATTTGCCTCGGAATATTTATGATTTTTGATTTACACAAACTATAGTCAATAGAATAATCAACTGGAAAATTTTTAAAACCATCGCTGTTGGCAACAATGATAACTTCATGACCAAGCTTTAGCAAGCCCTCCTTTAATGAATTATGTAAACGACTGTATTCACCAATAAGTAAAATCCGCATGAATGATTATATTTGTTACGAAAATAAACAATGAACAATGATAAAACAAAAATATAAGTATAAAATTGCTTTAATAGGTTATCGTTTAAGCGGTGGTGGTAGTGATAAAGTTATGGCAACATTGTCTATATTTTTTGAAAATAAAGGAATAGAAGTCCACAATATTATTGTTTTAGATGAAGTCTCCTATCCGTATTCTGGGAAGCTTGTGAATTTGGGTGCTTTGAAAAATGAAAGCAATGGTTTACTTAATAAAATCAAACGTCTTTCAGCTTTACGCAATTATTTGAATACAAATGATTTTGATTTTATTATCGATTTCCGATTTCGAATTAAACCCATTCAGGAATTAATTCTGTCAAGATTCATCTATAATACAAAGACCATATTTACCGTTCATAGTTTTTTGATTGATCATTATATGCCAAATAATTCGTGGTTAACACGATTAATGTACAATCATTGTTATGCAAATGTTGCCATCGTTAATCAAATGAAAGAATTAATCCTAAGCAAACATCATTTAAAAAATGTAG
>CAILTC010000133.1 GCA_903837025.1 uncultured Bacteroidota bacterium
CTACCTTTCCCAAAAGGTCCCATTCATTTTGAACAAAAAACAACCGGATTTGCAGTTGTTCCAGTGGTGTATATCAAGAACAAAGTCATGCTCAACAAGAATACGAATGTTATGGATTTAGCTCAAAAAACAAACGATTATATCCAACAAATCAACACCAAAAACAACATTTCGTGCCAGGAAATACAAATAGATTGTGATTGGACTTTAGAAAGCAGAGCGAATTATCTCCAATTTGTAGACAGTTTTAAGAAAATATCAGGCAAAAAATTATCGGCAACGATTCGGTTACACCAAATAAAATATTTCACCAAAACAAAAATTCCCAATGTAGATAAAGGCGTTTTGATGTACTACAATATGGGGAAAATTGCTCCCGATTCGCTCAATTCTATTTACGACAGGAACATTGCTATTCAATATTTGGCAAGTTTAAAAAAGTATCCTTTAAAAATTAATATGGCGTTACCCATTTATTCTTGGGCAATACATATTCGGGAGGGAAAAGTTATGGGATTAAAAAATAAAATAAATGTATTTAGTATTAAAAAAGACGCTAATTTCGTACAAATAAACAAAAGCCTTTTTAAAGTAAAAATTAATAATTATAAAGCAGGGAGTTTTTACAAAGTAGGTGATTATTTAAAATTTGAATCAATCCATCAAAACGATTTGCTGGAAATGGCGAATGATTTGAATGATAATTCAAAAACAAATCCCGAAGAAATTATTTTTTATGATTTAGACGAATTCAATATAAAAAACTATGAAAAAGACATTTTTAAACAAGTTATTGATCGGTTTTAGTCTCCTCGCGTTTTGCACTTATGGCGTCATTTATGCCTGTTCGGATGATGGGGAATGGAGTTGGTATTTCGATTTCAATTTTACTCCTGAAACATTTGTCGACAAGTCGTATTCGCCTTTGTTCTTGTCTTATGGTGTTTTTTATGGAGTTGATTTCGACACCCAACATAATTCCAGATTCAATGATGAAATTGTAATCGATTGGGCAACTTATCTTAACGGGGATCTGAAAAAAGAAGAAGTTAAATTCTTTGTTATCGATTCTAGTGCTACTGATGTTCAAAAATTACACGATTTTTATCGCTACAAAAAAAGCAATTCAGTATCTCAAAAGTGGTCAACGAAAATCGATTTAAAAAGCAAAAAAATAAGCAACTTTATCGAATTTTTATTTCTTTCGAAGCAAATAGAAAAGACTTCAATAGTAGAAAATAATTGGAGTTATGAACCCGTAATTCAAAAAACATTCAACGATGAACAACTGATAAAAGATATTGAAAACCATTTCAATTCGAGTTCAGACAAATTCTTAAAAAATCGCTATTGGTTCCAAACCATGAAGGCTTATTTTTATAGTTCTAATAATCTAAAAACACTTGCTTTTTTCGAAAAAACAAAACAATCGGTACCCAAAAACACCTTGTATTACCGAGCACTTTCGTATGTTGCTGGGATCGAATACAAACAAAAAAACTACGCAAAATCGAATTATTTGTATAGTCAGGTTTTTGATAAATGTCCCGCAATGCGTGTGGTAGCAGCTTATTGTTTTCATCCGCAAGAACAATCCGATTGGAATGCGTCGCTAGCAATGGCAAAAACAAATCAGGAAAAAGCGGCACTTTGGGCTATTCAAGGTTATTATAAAAACGAAAAACAGGCGATTGAAAAAATATTTGAATTAGATCCAAAAAGTGAGCATTTAGATTATTTATTGACCCGATTAATCAATAATCAAGAAACAAAAATAAGCAAGGATTTCTCTAAAAACACCGTTCTCGAAAATAAAAACACGGTGAAAGATAGCCTGAACCAATCGGCATTGCTTATGGTTTCTAAAATTGCCGAATCTAGCGCAACAGCAAAACCCTATTTATGGAATATTGCCTCGGGTTATCTAGAAACGCTGAACGGTAATTTTGCTCAAGCCGACAAAAAATTTGTTCAAGCTGAGGAAAAAATGCCCAAAACCACTTTGGCGATAAATCAATTGCGATTACTTCGTTTTGTGAATAATTTGAGCAAAATAAACAAGATCGACTCGAACAACGAACAAACGATTCTAAAAGATTTGACTTGGCTATACACCGAATTACCTAAAACTAAAGAAGAGGTTCTTCGCTATCAAAATGCTTCTTCCTGGAGTAAAAGTTATGTGTCAGCTTTGTACAAATCGCAAAAAAATAATGTTATGGCGGAGCTGTTTGTGAGAGACAATAATTTCTATGACAACGAAAATAATTTGCATGAAATGAAAGCCTTTTTGTCTAAAAACAATAAATCAGCAATAGAAAAAATAGGCGTTAGAATTTATAATGTAAGACGCAATGATATTAACGATTATCAAGCGGTTTTAGCGACTTATGCCAATAAAATCCCTGAAGCTATTGCATTTATGCAACAGGCAGATTCAATACAGAATATAAAATTTTACGGAAATCCTTTCAACGGAAACATTAAGGATTGTCACGATTGCGAGCACGCTGCATTTCAAAAAAAGAAATATTCTCAATTGGATTTCTTGAATACCATAAAAACCATGCAAGATAATGTAGCCAAAGGTGACGATGTTTATACCAATTCACTGTTACTTGGAAATGCGTTTTATAATATTACTCATTTTGGAAATGCAAGGCTATTTTATGAAACGAACATAATAGGTTTTGGCTCGAGTCCGTATTATTTTAGAGATAAAATAAGGAAAATGATTACTGATTGTTCTGTTGCAAAAATGTACTATCAAAAGGCATTTGAAGCTGCAAAAACCAAAGAACAAAAAGCAAAATGTATCTATTTGCTGGCTAAGTGCGAGCGAAATGAATATTATAATAATCAGTATAATCCAAGTAAAGACAGCTGGGAGAATCAATTTGAGGTAGAAAGATCACAAATCAATTTTTTAGCTTGGAATGGATTTAAGGAATTGAAAAACAAGTATTCCGACACCAAATATTACCAAGACGTAATTAATGAATGTGGGTATTTTAAAACGTATATCAGTCCAAAATAAGCAATCAAGAATGTGCCATCGCCATACAAACTATGCTGATTTTTGCTCCCGGAATTTTCAAAAGTGCATGCGAACAAGCCTCTAAAGTGGAGCCTGTGGTGATCACATCATCAATCAACAGGAAATGTTTATGATGATCTTTTTCGGTAAAATGAACATCAAAAATAGTGTCGATTCCCTCGCTTCGGTTCAATAAGTTTTTCTTGGATTGGGTTTTCGAATATACTTTTCGAATTAATAAAGTATCATTATAAGCCAAATCTAATTTTTTGGAAAGAGCCAATCCAAAATTCGTCACCTGATTATACCCTCTTTCTCTGAGTTTTCGTTTATGTAAAGGCACCGGAATAATTTCATCGATAGATTGAATTATTGCCAAATTTTTCAGGTCTTCGGCATACCATTCGCCCAGAACAGTGCCAATTTCTTCTTGTTTTCTATATTTCAGGTTGTGAATTAATTGCTGTACAATCCCGCTTTTGTGAAAATAGAATAATGCCGATGTATATTCGACAGGAATTCGTCCGTAGAATTTTTTGAAAGCTTCGTTTTCAGGATTCTTATGATGATTTGTTAATGGAATATTATGTCGGCACGTGGTACAAATTACATTTTCATTCGACAATAAAAACGAATGACAACCCGCACAAGCTGGAGGAAAAAATAGATTGATAATTTTTTTGAACATACGAAGTCGATTTATCTATAAAAATAGACAAATCAATGCTTCAACCTTTTAAATTTTTTAATTATTTGTCGTTTATTTTTAAAACCATTACCATATTTAAGATTCATTAAGGTTTTGAGCTTAATGAGCTTAAATATGGTAATGGTTCAATTTTGATGGTTCAATTGCTAAAAACAGAATGTTTAACAAAATATTCAGCAGAACCTTTTTTTTAACTTCACTTTTTATATTTTTGCATCACTATGGCAAAACAAGAAGATTTATTCAAAAATGTAGTTTCGCACGCAAAAGAGTACGGATTTATTTTTCCGTCAAGCGAAATATACGATGGTTTAAGTGCAGTCTATGATTATGCACAAAACGGAGTCGAACTAAAAAAGAACATACGTGAATATTGGTGGAAATCAATGGTTCAAATGAACGACAATATCGTTGGTCTCGATGCGGCAATATTAATGCACCCTACGACTTGGAAGGCTTCCGGTCACGTAGATGCTTTCAACGACCCATTAATTGACAACAAAGATTCTAAAAAAAGATACAGAGCTGACGTTTTAATTGAGGATTATGCCGAAAAATTAAACCTAAAAGCCAAAAAAGAAATTGAAAAAGCTAAAGCACGTTTTGGAGAGGCTTTTAATGAACAAGAATTCATAACAACTAACACCAGAGTTGTAGAATATCTTGCTAAAGAAAGAGAAATTCTCGAAAGAATGGGGCGTTCTTTAGGCAACGGCGATTTAGAAGATGTAAAAGCATTAATCGAAGAACTTGAAATTGCTGATCCAGAAACGGGTTCTAGAAACTGGACAGAAGTACGTCAATTTAACTTGATGTTCGGTACAAAACTAGGAGCCTCTGCAGATACGGCAATGGATTTATATTTGCGTCCAGAAACCGCTCAGGGTATATTTGTCAACTTCTTGAATGTTCAAAAATCAGGAAGAATGAAAATTCCTTTTGGGATTGCTCAAACTGGAAAAGCCTTTAGAAACGAAATTGTTGCGCGACAATTTATTTTTCGTATGCGTGAATTCGAACAAATGGAAATGCAATTTTTTGTAAAACCAGGTGAAGAAATGCAATGGTACGAACACTGGAAAACAGCTCGATTAAACTGGCATTTATCCTTAGGTTTAGGAAAAGAAAATTACCGTTTTCATGATCATGAAAAATTAGCACATTATGCCAATGCCGCTGCGGATATTGAGTTTAATTTTCCTTTTGGATTCAAAGAATTAGAAGGAATTCACTCTCGTACGGATTTCGATTTGAAAGCGCACGAAAAATTCTCTGGTAAAAAATTACAATATTTCGATACGGAAACCAATGCGAATTATACACCTTACGTAGTTGAAACTTCGGTAGGATTAGACAGAATGTTCTTGTCGGTTTTTGCCACTTCATTAAAAGAAGAAACGCTTGAAGATGGTTCAACACGAACTGTTTTGCAATTGCCATCGGTATTGGCGCCAACAAAAGCAGCTGTTTTGCCTTTGGTAAAAAAAGACGGTTTACCTGATATTGCACACAAAATCATCGAAGATTTACGTTGGGATTTCAATGTGGCTTATGACGAAAAAGACGCTGTAGGAAGACGTTATAGAAGACAAGATGCATTGGGAACTCCATTTTGTATCACTGTCGATCATCAAACAATCGAAGATCAAACGGTAACAATTCGTCACCGAGATACGATGAAGCAAGACCGTGTGAAAATTGCTGATTTGAAATCGATTATCGAAAATGAAGTTTCGATGAAAAATTGGTTAATGAAAATGTAACAAAAAGTTGATTCGGTTAATTATAATCGCTTATAAAAAAGAAAGGCTTCTCGATTGAGAAGCCTTTCTTTTTTTATTTGAATCGGTAGCCTAATGTTATTCCGCCTCGACCTACAATCTTATAATCGGTGTTGTTGCTGTTGAATAAATTTCTGCCAACTCCGCCGTTTATTTCAAATACAAATCCTTTTTTGGTAATCCATTTTCCACCAATCCCGAATCCTAGTGCGAAATCAGTATTGGTTCCTGCGTTTGAATTTCCGTTGTAGTAAGTATTATTATTGTATTGATAAGAATTGATCATACCAAAACCTTCTGCAAAAAAGCCCGCAGCTGGTTTTTTTCCAAAGTAAAAACGATAGTAAGGAGTAAGGCTAAATTTTGTTCCTATAGTGTTATCATAAGGTACAAAAAGCGAAACTCCAGCACCAGATTCTTCATTGAGAATGCGTTCATAAGTAACTTCAAAAGCACCAGCTACTAGCATAAGAGCATTTCCTTTAATCTCATTTTTATTGAAATAGGCAGTTTCTTTATCTTGGCTATAGCCAAAAGTAAAAACGGTTAAACAAAGCATTACTAATATTTTTTTCATATTAATTGTTTTTAGGATACTCAAATTTATGTAATATTATTTAGGTTTAGATGCATTTTGTCGGCTTTATATGAAGTTTATTTTAATGTATTAACATTTGTTTAAAAAATATGAACAACTTATAGTTCAATTAAAGTAAATGTTTATTTTTATCTTGTTAATAAAGTGTTTTTTCAATAAAGAATAGGCACATTTATTTAGCTAGTTTCCCCAAAACTACTATAAAAGTTTAATTTTTCGAAGCGTTTTTGCTTTGAATGTCTAATGTTATGCCTAACGAATTAGGTCAAAACATTGATGAATTTACCGTACATTATTATTGACGATGATCAAGAAAGTGTTTTGAAGACTAAGGCAATTGCCGATGGGTTTTCGAAGCTTGTCTTTGTGGCTTCGGCTAATAATTATACGGAAGGTTTAAATCTAGTTTTAGAACATACTCCAAAATTAATTTTTCTCGAAATAGACCCTTCGGATAAAAACAGTAATTTGTCATTGACACTCATTAATGAGCTTCATCGCTATTTGAAAGTCATTCCTAAAATTATTATTACTACCAATAAGAAAGATTTGGCTTTTGAAGCCATACAATATGAAGTGGCAGATTATATGCTAAAGCCAATAAAAAAGATCGATTTAATAAAAACGATTTTAAAATTGGAAAAAGCGATTGGCGAAGAGGAAGTTTTTATGAGTCATAATCCTGTTTTAGAAGAAGAACCAAAATTAATTTCTGAACTAAAACAGCATCAAATAGTAGGACAACCAATTTCGAATGTTGAACAACATCTTATACTATGTATTAAATCGTATGGTGATTATCGATATATTGATGCTAAAGATATTTGTTATTTTCAAGCCGATAACAATTCTACGGATATCCATTTGAATAATGGCGAAATGATAACCGCTTTCAAGACTTTGAAGCATTTCGAAGGAATATTATCCTATCCTTTTATTAGAATACATAATAGTTACATTGTAAATCGCAATTATATTTCGAGGATTCATACGGGAAATGCGGTATGTTACATAAAAAATTCTACTATAAAACTTCCTTTTTCTAAATCCTATAAGACAAATGTGGATCTTATTATCTCCGAATTTGCCAACGGTAATTATTTGGAAATCTAAAAAATAACCATTCACCCGAATTTGACGCCTATTCACTATCAGACGGCTGTATTCTACCATAAACGCTAGTATTCATAAAAGATTTTGAGATATGCTATGTAGTTTTACAAAACGAAATTGTGGTATTCGCAATTCAAAGTAACAATGTAAAATCATATAACAATATAAAACCTCAAATTATGAAAAAAGCAATTTTAACAATCGGATTATTTTCATTAGTAATGATATTAACTTCATTTACTACACCTGAAACAAGTAAAATGACTTTGAGCAATAATACAACTGTTGACGCAGTAGGTTCTGCAGCAACAGGAGGAAACAAAAAACTGGATGCAGTAGGTTCTGCGGCTACAGGAGGAAATAAAAAATTAGATGCAGTAGGTTCGGCTGCAACAGGAGGAAATAAAAAATTAGATGCAGTAGGTTCGGCTGCAACAGGAGGAAATAAAAAATTGGACTAATAATTTTCCACTATATTTTATAAATATAAGGCTATC
>CAILTC010000134.1 GCA_903837025.1 uncultured Bacteroidota bacterium
ATCTTCGTTTGACATGTCTTTGAACGCAACTAAGCGGTAATTTTCTGGGTGAATTCCTTTTTTCATCTTTATTTTATTTATTTTTATGAGCGTTTTAATTTTGAAGCTTTCTCGTGATTAGAAAAAGGTGTAAATGCAACTACTCTTTTTGTTTAAAACTCTTTAAATTATTTTGAGTGTGCAAATTTACACTAATTTTTCAATAATCAAATCTTTACAATACTTTTTTTATACAAATGTAACAATGATTTTTATCCGTGAATATATTGGGAATTGCTATATTTGCAGATTAATAAATAATCTTTTATGGAAAATAAAATATCCCCAGCAAAGTCAGGAATATTATTTGGTATTTTGTTTGGCGTTATAATGGTTTTAGAATTCGTAATTATGTACGTAATTGGCATGAAATCATTAATAAACTCAAGCGCTGGAATTATTGTAAATATTGCCAATTATCTTGTATTACCTATTTTATTTATAGTTCTAGGATGTGTAAACTATAAGAAAAATATCAATAATGGCTTTATAACTTTTGGCGAATGCCTTAAAATTGGTGTTTCAATCACATTTTTAGCTGCGCTAGTTTATGCTATATTTAACGTGATTTTCAACCTTATATATCCTGAATTCATTAACGAAATGATTACTATTTCAAGAGAAACAATTCTTGCCAAGAATCCCGCTATAACCAGCGAGCAATTGGAAATGGGACTTTCTATTACGAAAAAATTCATGAATCCTTTTATTGTTTTTCCCGCAACACTAGCTATGTATTCTTTCTTTGGCTTACTGTATTCGCTACTTATAGGTGCCATTTTAAGAAACGAAAATCCTCAAAGTTTTAATTAATGAATTTATCCATACTTATTCCACTTCTTAACGAAGACGAATCACTCCAAGAACTTTATAGTTGGATTATTTCAGTAATGAAATCGAACAATTATTCTTATGAAGTCATTTTTATTGATGACGGAAGCACCGATAATTCTTGGTCTATTATTGAAGAATTAGCTGCCGAAGATGCGAACGTGAAAGGCATTCGATTCATGAAAAACTTTGGTAAATCACAAGCCTTACATGCTGGTTTTAAAAAGGCTCAAGGCGATGTTGTGATTACCATGGATGCCGATTTGCAAGATAGTCCAGAGGAAATTCCGGGTTTATACAACATGATTATTACCGAAAAATTTGATTTGGTTTCCGGTTGGAAAAAGAAACGATATGATTCGGTTATGGCAAAAAATATGCCATCGAAACTATTTAATTGGGCAGCTAGAAAAACATCCGGTGTCGAATTGAATGATTTTAATTGCGGGTTGAAAGCATACAAAAATGTAGTTATAAAAAACATTGAAGTTTCGGGCGAAATGCACCGGTACATTCCAGTTTTGGCAAAAAATGCTGGTTTTGGTAAAATCGGAGAAAAAGTAGTGCAGCATCAAGCTAGAAAATATGGAGAAACCAAATTTGGAATGGAACGTTTCATCAATGGTTTTCTGGATTTAATTACTATTTGGTTCTTGTCAAAATTTGGCAAAAGACCCATGCACCTGTTTGGCGCAATGGGTTCGGTAATGTTTATTATTGGTTTTTTATTGGCTGGGTATATTGGTGTAATGAAATTATACCACATGTATAATGATTTACCGTATCATTTGATCACAAGCAATCCATGGTTTTTTATTGCACTTACCACGATGGTTTTGGGAACACAATTATTTTTGGCAGGTTTCCTTGGTGAAATCATTTTGAGGACAAAAAATAACGAAGAAAGATATAAGGTTTCGAAAGAAATAAATTAATCTAAATAAAAAAATACTCTAATCTAAAAAACAATAAATGGAAATCAAACAACACATTTTAGACGCAGTAAACGAATGGTTAACACCAACATTTGACAAAACAACGCAAGAAGCAGTTATAGAAATGATGACTTCTTCGCCTAAAGATCTTGAGGAAAGTTTTTATAAAAACCTAGAATTCGGAACTGGCGGAATGCGTGGCGTTATGGGCGCAGGAAATAACCGCATCAACAAATACACACTAGGAAAAAGTACGCAAGGACTTTCTGATTATTTACATATAGCATTCCCAAATCAACCGTTGAAAGCCGTAATTGCTTTTGATTGTCGCCATAATAGCAAAACTTTGGCTAAAACAGTGGCCGATGTTTTCTCTGCAAATGGAATTCAAGTTTATTTATTTTCCGATTTGCGACCAACTCCAGAGTTATCCTTTGCACTAAAACATTTGGGTTGTCAATGCGGAATTGTACTTACAGCTTCTCACAATCCACCTGAATACAACGGTTACAAAGTATATTGGGAAGATGGCGGACAAATCGTTCCTCCACAAGATGGTGGCATTATTGATACTATTGAAAAATTGAATTATAACCAAATCAAGTTTGATGCTAACGAAGATTTGATCCATTATATTGATGCCGAAGTAGATCAAGCTTTCATAAAATCGACTATCGAAAACGCTAGCTTTGGAACATCACAAGAAGCAAAAGACAATCTGAACATAGTTTTCACTTCCTTACACGGAACATCCATAACATTAGTTCCAGATACTTTTGCACAAGCGGGTTATACCAATGTGCATATTGTTCCCGAACAAGCGGTGCCAAATGGTGATTTTCCTACGGTTAAATCTCCGAATCCAGAAGAACCAGAAGCATTGACAATGGCAATGGCATTGGCCAACAAAACCAACTCGGATATTGTTGTTGGAACCGATCCTGATTGTGATCGTTTGGGTGTTGCTGTTCGAAATAATGAAGGCGAAATGACTTTATTAAACGGAAATCAAACCATGATTTTGATGACTTCATTTTTGTTGAAAGAATGGAAAAAAGCAGACAAAATCAACGGAAAACAATTTGTGGGTTCAACAATAGTTTCTACTCCAATGATAATGGAATTGGCTTCGGCTTATGGAGTTGGATTTAAAGTAGGTTTAACCGGCTTTAAATGGATTGCCAAAATGATTAAAGATTTTCCAGAATTGCAATTCATTGGTGGTGGCGAAGAAAGTTTTGGTTATATGGTTGGTGATGCTGTGCGAGATAAAGATGCCGTTGCTGCAACTTTATTAATTTGCGAATTAGCAGCACAAGCCAAAGCAAATGGAAGTACAGCTTACAAAGAACTTATAAAACTGTATGTAGAACACGGATTTTATAAAGAACATTTGATTTCGATTACCAAAAAAGGAATGGAAGGATTAGCCGAAATTAACCAAATGATGGTTTCAATGCGTAACAATCCCGTAAAAGAAATCAACGGACAAAGAGTAGTTATGCTAGAAGATTACAAATCATCGACGGCTAAAAACTTACTTACTGGTGAAGAAGAAACAATCAATATGCCAAAAGCAGATGTACTTATCTATTACACCGAAGATGGGTCTAAAATTTGTGCAAGACCAAGCGGAACAGAACCTAAAATTAAATTTTATATCAGCGTAAACGCACCGCTTGATGCCGTTGAAAATTCGACGAAAGTAGAAACTATTTTAGACGAAAAAATAAAAAATATTATTGCAGCAATGCAATTGAGCTAAATGAATTAAACTATATCTAACTGGTTTTTGAAACCAGTTGGGTATAAAATAAAATAAATGAACAATTTCAAGAAAATATTTCCTTTTATAATTCCGTATAAGAAATACGCGTACGCCAATATCTTTTTTAATGTTTTGTATGCGCTGTTCAGTACACTTTCGTTTATGTCATTAATTCCTATGATGCAGGTTTTATTTGACCAAACCAAAAGAAATACAACAATGCCAATTTATAAAGGAATTTGGGAGTTTAAAAAATATGCCGAAGATTATTTAAGCTATTATATTACCAATACCACAGAAACTTTTGGTGTTGGCTACACCCTATCAATCATGGTAATTGTGATTATTTCAATATTTTTATTGAAAAACTTGAGCGATTATTTGGCTATGTTTTTCATCACCTTTTTGCGAAATGGTGTTTTGAGAGATATGCGTAATGCGATGTACAAAAAAACCATTCATTTACCTATTTCCTTCTTTTCCGAAAAAAGAAAAGGGGATACGATTTCTAGAATTTCAGCCGATGTAAATGAAGTTCAAACCTCTTTTCTTTCAATATTAGAACTTATCGTCAAAGAACCATTAACAATTATATTCACGATAATTGCCATGCTGACGATAAGCATAAAATTGACTCTTTTTGTTTTTATTTTTATTCCGGTTTCTGGTTATATTATTTCGCTTATTGGAAAACAGTTGAAAAAACAATCTACAAAAGCGCAACAAGAGCAGGGTGTCTTTTTATCGACTATCGAAGAAACACTTGGCGGATTGAAAGTCGTAAAGGGTTATAATTCCGAGAGTTATTTTAATCGTATTTTTCAAGAATCTACCCAACGCTTTTTTATATTATCGAATAGCATTGGAAATCGTCAAAACTTAGCTTCCCCTGCAAGTGAATTTATGGGGATTATGGTTATTGCCATTTTGCTTTGGTATGGCGGCCATATGGTTTTGATAGAAAAAAACTTGAATGGCGCTTCCTTTATTGCCTATATGGGATTGGCTTATAACATTCTTACGCCAGCAAAATCTATTTCGAAAGCCTCTTATGCTATCAAAAGAGGAAATGCTGCTGCTGAA
>CAILTC010000135.1 GCA_903837025.1 uncultured Bacteroidota bacterium
ATTCATTACGTATTCAAAATGAGAACTTTTGGTGCAATAGCAGTAGAAATATTTCGCCTCATATTTGTTTTTTTCCATCGATTTCCGAAACCAGTTTTTGGCTTTGTTGATGTTGTTGGAAATTTGCGGCAAATAGGTGAATTTTAAAGGAGTACCATATTTTTCGACTAGTTTCATCAAATCAATATTGTGAAACTGAAGATTGTCTTTGTCTAAAGTAAACTCTTCTTGAGGGAAATAATAGGTTTGATTTATTAGATCAAAATATTTTGTATTCATTTAGCTTTCAGTATTTTATGTTATTATAATGTAAAATAAATCAAACTAAAATTCAAACCCTAATATTTGCGTATATAATTTGAAGCTTTTCGTTTTCAGACTTCAAATAATGATAAATATCAAAATTGAAAGTATCTTTAATAGTATAAAAACGTTTCAATAATCTTGAAACAGAGGTATTGATTTCGTTTTTATTGGAACTAAAAATTCTATTGTTTTGATTTTTTTTCATTGGGGCAAATGTAAAAAATATTATACAATCAAAGCAATCCTTTTTGCTAAAATAATTAAGATTTATAATCTTCGAAAGCTTTTAGAATTAATTCATTTTCAACAGATTGATTAATTATTATTTTTCCAATACCATCAATCAAGGCAAATTGAATGTTTCCGTACTCATTTTTTTTGTCGTGAATGAGTAATTCTAATATAGGTTCGATGTCGTTTTTATCAAAAACTACGTCGTCATAAATTGTTTTAATAGCACTTTTGATTTGATTGTATTCCTGATTGGTAATCAAATCTTTTTCTAACGAAATATAGCTTTCCAATATCATTCCAATAGCTATTGCTTCCCCATGCAACAAGCTTATTTTATCTTCATTCTCCAAGAAATAACTTTCGATAGCGTGACCAAGTGTATGACCAAAGTTTAGTGCTTTTCGAATATTTTTTTCGGTTGGATCTTGCATTACAATTTCATTCTTTATTTCGACAGAACGGTATATTAATTCATCAAAATCGGCAAAATCAACTGCTTTTAAGTCTAAGAATTTCTCCCAATATTCCTTGTCATAAATTAATCCATGCTTTAGCATTTCGGCAAGACCAGAACGCATTTCTTTTTTAGATAAAGTCTCTAGATATTGAGTGTCAATAAGTACCATTTTGGGTACATTGATAACGCCAATTTGATTTTTTAAATTCCCTAAATCTACACCAGTTTTCCCACCCACAGAAGCGTCAACCATAGAAAGTAAGGTGGTAGGAATATGAATAAAATCGATTCCACGTTTGAATGTTGAAGCCACAAAACCTCCTAAATCCGTAACAACACCACCGCCAAGATTGATTACTAAGCTTTTTCTGTCCGCACCAAGTTCTGTTAGAACATTCCATAATTCAACACAGGTATCGATATTTTTATTGGGTTCACCAGCTTCAAATTCGACAATTTCTATGGTAAGATCAGTGGCTAAATAAGGAAGAAATTTGGATAGACAAAATTCATTTGTATTGCTGTCAACAATAATAAATAAGTTCGAATATTTAGAATTGTTGATGTATAAGTTTAGTGCTTCGTATCCTGCTTCGTTGAAATAAATAGGATAATTATTGGCTTGAATTGAATTTAAAATAGTTGACATAGTTTATTTATTATTTGCAATATTGTGCAGTTGTAAATTTATCGGCATTTGGGTATTTTTTATTTTTTGCCAAATTTAGAAAGTAACAACCTTTTTCATGATTACCTAAATTATAATAGGATAGTCCCAAAACGAATTCGGTTTTACCATCTACTAATTTTGGCGAATTTAAGACTTTTTCTAAATAAATTACCGCCGTTTTAAATTGGTTTGTTTTAAAATAACAAATTCCAATATTTTGTGTTATTTCTAAGTCCGTTGAATTTTCTTTCAAAGCCTTTTCGTATTCCTTCAGAGCAAGATCATATCGCTCTTGTTTTGCATATTCTAAGGCTTTAGTAATGAACTTAGTATTACTAACTAACGCTTTTTTGTGATTAATGCTGGATTCTACATTTGTACTTGCTGTTGTTTTTGCAATAGAATTAGCGTTGGGGTTTAGGTTTTTATCGTTCTGAAAAGCTTGTTTTCTTTTAAGCAAAGAAGTGTCTTTAGGAAATTGGGCTAATCCGGAATCTATAAATTTCATTAAATTTTTATACGAATATTTTGAATTAGCTAAACCGCTAGAAGCTGTTAACCAACTAGAAGCTGTTTTTCTGTAGGTATTAAATTGTTTGTTAAAATTTAATATTCCAATGGTATCTTGTTTCATATTTGCTGCAAATATGGCAGTATTAAAAAAGTTTTCATTTAAAGGTTTTATTTCAAATGCTTTTTTTGCAAAATAATAAGCACTGTCAATATTTCCATTTTCTTTCTCAATTCTATATTTATACCATTCAGTTCTCCCTAGATAAGGATTTATTTTACGTGATTCTTCAAAATATTTAAGTGATTCTTTATATTTTTTTTCTTGAAGAAGATAGATCCCTAAAATTTCGATGTAAGGCTGAGAATTTGTTTGAACATTAGGAAAATTAGGCATTCTATCTCTTACAATTTTCGAATTCAAGAGTTGTTCACTTTCTGTTCTTTCTAAATCAACTCTTCGATCGTTGTCTAATTGATAGGCCTTAAAGGTGCAAAATGCAAAATAAGATGTAATTACTCCTAATACTATGATACTTATAGCTACTATTTTACTGTAAGAAAATTCTTTTAATTTAGATTCTTTTTTAATGTTTATCAGAGTTAATGCTACCAATAAGCAAAAATTAATTTGCATTGTAGCTCTGTATAATGGAAAATTAAACAAAGCATCTATTCCGTAACTTGTCAATAAAATTAAGGTAATTAATGCTATGATTCTGGTTTGGGAATCATATTTTGTAGTAATTCGTTTCAGGTTAGTGATTAAACAGAGTATAAAAAAGAGTAGATAAACACATCCATTTAGTAGACCTGTTTCAGCAGTAATTTCTAAAAAGTCATTGTGAGGATGTTCCGAGACTAAAGCATCTTCACTATAGGTTTTTTCATAAGGAATTGCCTCGACTTTCCAGTTTCCTAATCCAATCCCGAAAATTGGACTTTTTTTAGTGATTTTAATGGCATTATTCCAATAGGTTAATCGTTCATCGGTAGATTTATCAGTTCTTGATGAATTAATTTGTGTAATTCGATTTGTTACAGATTCGTATCGACTATTTTTTTGATTACTTTTTTTAAATATGAAATTAGCGATGCTAAATGCTATTAGGATTGACAATACTATTTGAAGAATCGTGATGTAATTTTGTTTCTTTTGTGAATTAATTTTTATAAATGCGAATGCAAAAATCACAATTTCGACAGTTAAAGCAATGAATGCGGTACGTGCAGCCGTTAACGCAATTAGTAAGCTAACTAAAAACAAAGTCAAAACCAGAAACCATTTCTTCCATTTAGAAAATGAAACGATGCCTAATAGTAGAAAAGGGATTTTTCCTGTTAGACTGGCTGCGAAAATATTGATATTACCTGTGTTTCCTTTTAGACCATTCAAAGCATCTAAAAGAGTTTGCGTTTTGGAGACTTCTATAAAATTTCGCAATTCAAAAAAAGATTCTATGAAAACACTTATTGCAACTAGAAGAGCAATTTTATATAGGAGATGCAATCTGTCCAGCAATAGTATCGATAGGTTTATAAATAAACTTAAAACAATGATTAATTGCATGAAGTTTACAATTGCTAACGAAAAATTTCGTGCTGTAAATATTGTAACTCCGCAAAGAAGTAAAAAAACGAGATAGGTTTTAAAAACATAACTTTTTTTGAAAGTAGCAACAAAATGAGAAGAAACAAGTTCGGGATTAAAGTACACGATAAATCCCATTACTATATTTATGAATGCTAAATATAAATATTGTGGACCAGTAACTTGAACGCTACCAAAGAGTGGCATAAAATCAGTTGCTAATAGCAGGACAATAAAGGATAAGGCTATGAAATCAAAAAAAAAGGTTTCTGTTTTAGGGCTTTCAATATTTGTTGTAGTTTTTTTG
>CAILTC010000136.1 GCA_903837025.1 uncultured Bacteroidota bacterium
GAGCTGCTGATTTCGAAAAAAGCACTTTGACTGCCGTAATCGAAGCTAGAGCAAAAGCAACTTCAATAACTGTAGATCCTAAAAACATAACTCCAGAACAATTAAACCAATTTAATCAAGCACAAAGTGGAGTAAGTAGCTCATTGTCAAGATTATTAGTTACTGTAGAAAAATATCCTGATTTGAAGGCCAACGAAAATTTCTTGAAACTTCAAGACGAATTGGCAAGCACTGAAAACCAAATTCTAACTGCTAGAACTCGTTTCAATGAAGCTGTTATGCCGTATAACACACACATCAAAACATTCCCAAATTCTTTATTTGCAGGAGCATTTGGATTCAAAGAAAAAGCTTATTTTCAATCGGTTGCAGGAGCAGATAAACCTGTAGAAGTAAAATTCTAAATAATAAAAATCTAACACAGATTTCACCAATTATCACCGATTAGAATTTGTGATAATCCGTGAAATCTGTGTTTAAAAAAATAATTTCCATGTCAAAAGTCGAAGAATTTTTAACCAAAGAAGAAGAGCAAGCCGTTGTTGAAGCAATTTGTGTTGCCGAAAAAGAGACTTCTGGAGAGATTAGGGTTCATATAGAAAAAACAACTTCCAAAGATCCTTATGATAGGGCTTTGGAAGTTTTTCATGAATTGAACATGCACGAAACGCATCTTAAAAATGCAGTTTTAATTTATTTGGCTATTGCCGATAAAAAGTTTGTTATTTGTGGAGACCAAGGCATTCATGATTTGGTTGATGCTACTTTCTGGGACAGTACAAAAGAAGCTATGGCAACTCAATTTCAAATTGGAAATTTCAAACAAGGATTAATAGACGGCATCCTAAAAGCAGGACATCAGTTAAGCATTCATTTTCCATGGGAAGAAAATGACACTAATGAATTATCAAATGAAATATCAAAAGGGTAATGACTTTATATAAAACACACACTTCACTATTCGTAAAACTTTTGGTTTGTCTCTTTTTCACACAAATCGGTTTTGCTCAATTTACAATTCCTACAAAACCAGATTTGCAAACATCGGTTTATGATTATGCTACTATTTTAAACGCAGCCGAGAAATCACAACTAGAAGAAAAACTCATTCGCTATTCGGATTCTACCTCAACACAAATTGTGGTCATTACTATAGAAAGTTTGAAAGGCGAAGACGTAAGTCAGCTGGCTACAAAATGGGCACAAACTTGGGGTTTGGGTCAAGCCAAAGAAGACAATGGTGTAATTATTCTCGTTGCCAAACAAGAACATAAAATCGCCATAAATCCTGGTTACGGATTAGAAGATAAATTGACTGCTGGAATTGGTGGAGAAATTATCCGAAATACTATAATTCCAGAATTTAAAGCTGGAAGTTATTACAATGGTTTAGACAAAGGTGCCGATGAACTTTTTAAGGTTTTTAAAGGAAAGTATAAAGGTACAAGAAAACAAACCAAAGGAAAAGATTTCCCAGTATTACCAATAATCATTATAGTTGTTGTAATTCTTGTTTTGATTTCTAGGAACAAAAACAACGGAGGAAATAACGGAAATTCTGGCGGAGGACCTAATTTGCTTGACGTGATTCTACTAAGTAGTTTGGGTCGCGGTTTTGGTGGTGGTGGTTCTGGAGGAGGCTTTGGCGGAGGTGATTCTGGAGGCGGAGGATTTGGTGGCGGTTTTGGCGGTGGCGGATTCTCAGGAGGAGGTTCTAGCGGAGGATGGTAATCGGATTTTAGATTGCAGGTGGCAGATTGCAGATTGCAATTATTAATGAAATTTTGAGAAAGTAAAATTAGTTTCGCCCCTAAGTAAATACCATTTATCGAAAACAAGATTTGCCGTTGCAATTGAAAATAAATTCATAAATCCAATTTTAAATAAATTATAATTCTTTTATTTACTGAAAAAATACATAAATGCTTTCACACAAAACCAAATATGCTCTCAAGGCATTACTTTATTTAGCCCAACAAGAGGAAGGATTCATTGCTAAGACGATGGATATTGCCGAAGGGTCTAATATTCCGAAAAAGTTTTTGGAACAAATTTTATTGGAACTAAAAAGAGGTCATTTTGTAAGCAGCAAACAAGGAAAACTAGGAGGTTATTACCTTATAAAATCTAAAAACACAATAACATTAGCCGATATTCATCGATTATTTGATGGTGCAATTGCATTACTTCCTTGCGCCTCTCTTAATTTTTACGAACCGTGTTCCGATTGCAAAACAGAGTCCGAATGCTTACTAAGACTAGGTTTAGTGGCCATTCGTGATAAAACTTTATCTGCTATGGAAAGCATCACTATCGCTTCCTTGATAAAAAAATAAAAAAATATATCTTAAACTCTACTTGTTTTATAGAATTAATTATATATTTACACCAGAATTAAATGTCTTCTTTATTTAAGAAACCAAATTAATAAAATATCGTATTATTTAATTCTACTAATTACGTGTAATTACAATTATTAATAAATCAAAAAAATGCCTTTTATCAATTTTAACTATATGTGTAAATATTGCTTGATGTGCCCGCGGGCATAGTAAAACTTTATTGGGATTTTTATTTTGGAAACAAAAACCCATCAGAAATAAAATGAATGAACACCTCTTAAAATTATAAAATTAAAATCAAAAAAAATGAATACTAAAAAACTACTCTTACTCCTTATCGCAATTTTCACTTATGGAATATCAAATGCGCAATCTGCAGATGATGTGTTTAATTTACTAATCCAAAAAGGGCTTGTTAAACAAACTGAAGCCGATTCTATAAGAGCTGAATACGCTTTGAACCAACAAGTAATTAAAGAAAAACAAAAAACTTTTGGAGTTTTATCAAGCAGAAACCTATCCATAGGCGGGTATGCACAAGTAAGATATCAATCCTTGCAAGAACCAGGAAAAATAGATGGTTTTGATATTAGAAGAGCAAGATTGGACATAAAAGGAGCTATTAGCCCAGAATGGGAATACCGTTTACTAACCGATTTTGCTATTTCTCCAAAAATAATAGACGCCAACATTACGTATAAACCATTTGACTATTTAAAATTTACTGCAGGACAATTTTTAATTCCTTTTTCCTTAGAAAGTAATACTCCTGATAGAGATTTAGAAACCGTCGATAGAGCCCAAGTGAGTGGATTAGTAGCTAGAAATAAAGATGCTCTTGGAGATCAAAATGGTCGTGACTTAGGAATTCAAGTTAGTGGTAGTTTATTACAAACACCTTCGAATCGTTTTCTATTAGATTATTATGTGGCTTATTTTAACGGACAAGGAATCAATTTAGCTACTGATGCTAACAATTTTAAAGACGTTGCTGCTAGACTTGTTTTTCATCCTTTTGAATTTTTAGACCTTGGAGGTTCTTATACTAATGGATATGACAACTGGACAACAACTGCGGCTAAAGCTATAAAATATAGTGCTACTGCTCCTTACACAATAATTTCTTTACCTACAAACGCTATTACATCAAACAATAATCATAGTAGAATTGGAGCTGATATTTCTGCAACTTATAATGATTTTAACTTTAGAGCCGAATATATCGAAGCACAAGAAGGAAATTATTTAGTGGGATCAACTACAAAAACACTGATAAAAAACGGTTGGTATGCTCAAGCAGGCTATTATGTTTTACCTAAAAAACTTCAATTTGTTTTGAAATATGATACTTATGATCCTACTAAAGCAAATCCTAAAAATGACATTACCTCTTTTTATACCTATGGCGCCAATTACTACGTAAACAATTTTGTAAAATTCCAAGTGAACTACAAACATAAAAGCGAACAAGGATTGTCTATTGATAAAGATGAAGTAGTAGCACAATTGCAAGTAAGATTCTAATCCCCAACCCAGCCCTCCCTGAAGGAGAGGGAGTTGAAACTAAATAAAAAAAACAAAATGAAAACATATAAATTATCATCATTAGTTGCGGCAACAATTTTATTATTTGCCAATGCAAGCACGACAAAAGTAGCTGCACAAGAATTAAAAGGAAACATCAGTATTTCGGGAGCATTTGCTTTGTATCCTATTACTGTGAAATGGGCTGAAGAGTTCAAAAAAATTCACCCTGGTGTAAAAATTGACATTCAAGCCGGTGGAGCAGGAAAAGGAATTACCGATGTATTATCGAAAGTAACTGATATCGGATTAGTTTCACGTGACTTAAATGCTGCTGAATACAAAAAAGGAGCATTTGCAATTGGAGTTACAAAAGATGCTGTAATCCCAACAATAAGCGCTAACAGCCCCTATAAAAAAGTATTATATGAAAAAGGAGTTAAAAAAGAAGCTTTCAATAACATCTTTGTAACAGGAAAATACAAAACTTGGAACACATTAGGAATCAAAAGTGAGGCTCCAATACATGTTTACACAAGATCTGATGCTTCTGGAGCTGCAGAAACTTGGGCTAAATATTTTGGGAAAAAACAAGAAGATTTACAAGGAGTTGCTGTTTTTGGTGATCCAGGTTTGGCGCAAGCCGTAAAAAGAGATCCTTCAGGAATTGGGTATAACAATATTGTTTATATATACGATGCAAAAACTAATAAAGCGACAAACGGAGTTGTTCCTGTTCCAATTGATTTGAACAACAACGGGAAATTAGATCCAGAAGAAAATTTTTATGGTGATGTTGACCAATTAATTGCGGCTATTGTTGCCGGAAAATACCCTTCGCCACCTGCTAGAGATTTGTATTTTGTAACTGTTGGTAAACCAAAAAATCCAATCGTAAAAGAATTCATCAAATACATCTTGACTAACGGTCAACAATTTGTTACCGATGCTGGATATATCAAATTCTCTAAAGAGAAATTAAACAAAGAATTAGAGAAAGTGAAATAAGCCTTTCAAATTAAAATAGTAACCCCCATCCCGGCTTAACCCTAACAATCAAATGATTGCGAATAGTTTTTCCGAGATGGGGTTAAATACAAATAAATGAAAAACATCCGTTTACTAAAAGATACTATATTAGGTAAAATATTCTTTACCCTCACCATCCTATCCATATCGACTGTCGTATTGCTGGGATTTGGTTTGTATTACAAATCAATACCGCTTTTGAACCATAGTTCCTTAGGCGATTTGTTGACTTCATCAGACTGGAAACCATTTAAGGAAGCTTTTGGATTTTATCCATTTATTATGGGAACGTTATGGGTTACGGCGATTTCAATACTAATCGCTTTGCCTTTATCATTACTTACGGCGATTTACCTTTCGGAATATGCGCCTATTCGCATTCGAAAATTAACATTGCCTTTGATTGAATTATTATCCGGAATTCCACCGGTACTTTTTGGTGTTTGGGGAGTTTTGGTAATTGTACCCTTAATCCAAGATCATTTAGCACC
>CAILTC010000137.1 GCA_903837025.1 uncultured Bacteroidota bacterium
GCACCCCAAAACATATCTTGTAATTCCATAGTTACAATTCCACCATCTGATAAAGCTTTGAATAATTTTGCGGTTTCGGCTTTGGTATCTGGAGCAAGAGCGATATGAAAATTATTTCCAAAAGTTAGCTGATGCCCGATTGATTCTGGTGCGTCTGAAGCCATTAAAAAGTGATTTTCAAAAATTTCTAATTCAATATGCATCACTAGATTTTTATCTTCTTCTGCCATCGGAGGTATGCCTTCTTGTTGTGGAATATCGCCAAAACGAGAAATTCCACCATTGGCAAACTGACCACCAAAAACAGATTTGTAATAATTAAAAGCCTCCTCTGCATTTCGAGGAAAATTAAGGTAAGTGCTTACTCGTGCCATAGTTTTAAGTATTAAATTAATTATTATTTTTCAGCGTACGTTTTAAAATTATTTAAAATTGCCTGCCAACCTTGTTTTTGTAATTCTAAAGAATTTTCGTTTTCAGCTTCGAAAGTCTCGGTTATTTCCACACCGTTTTCTGTTGGTGAAAAGCTGATTGATACTTTTCGATCATCCAATAGTGTATAAGCTATTTTTTCATTTGTTTTAATTTCATCATAAATTCCTTCGAAATCAAACCCAAAACTACCGTCTTTAGCTTCCATTCTAGAAAGGAATTTTCCGCCAATTCTTACATCATTTTCCGCTCTTGGTGCGTACCAATCTTCAGAAGCATAATTCCATTTTATGATATGTTCTGGTTTTGTCCAAAAATCCCAAACTCTTTCGATGGAAGAACTTACAAGGATTTCAATTGTAATTGTCTCTTTGTTTTTCATTTTATAAAAGTTTACAACAGACAAATATAAACAATGTTTAAATATATAAGGAGGAATGATTTTATTCTAATAAAAAAAGACGACTGTTTCCAGTCGTCTTTCAATCTTATATTCAAATTAAATTTGATTAGGCGATTTTTGCTAAAATAGCATTGAATGTTTCGCTTGGTCGCATCGCTTTGCTTGTTAATTCTGGATTGGGTTGGTAATGACCCCCTATTTTTTGAGATTTGCCTTGAGCTCCAATCAATTCAGCGTTAATTTTTGCTTCGTTGGCTAAAAATTCAGTTGCAATAGGAGTGAAGATGCCTTTTAAAACAGCGTCTTTGTTTTGAGCGGCCAAAGCTTCTGCCCAATACATAGCCAAGTAAAAATGAGATCCACGGTTATCGATTTCACCAATTTTACGTGCTGGAGATTTGTCGTTTGCTAAGAATTTTTCGGTAGCTACGTCAAGAGTTTCTGCTAAAACAATTGCTTTCGAATTGTTTAAAGTTTGTCCTAAATGCTCTAATGAAGCTCCTAATGCTAGGAATTCACCAAGAGAATCCCAACGTAAATAACCTTCTTCTGTAAATTGCTCCACGTGTTTTGGAGCCGATCCACCTGCTCCAGTTTCAAATAAACCTCCACCATTCATCAACGGAACGATAGAAAGCATTTTAGCGGATGTTCCCACTTCTAAAATTGGGAATAAATCGGTTAAATAGTCACGCAATACATTTCCTGTTACCGAAATAGTATCTAATCCTTTTATGATTCTTTCTAATGTGAAATTAGTAGCTTCGATAGGATTTAGAATTTGAATATCTAAACCAGTAGTATCGTAATCTTTTAAATATTTAGTCACTTTTTCGATCAATGCTCTATCATGTGCTCTGTTTTCGTCTAACCAGAAAACAGCTGGAGTTTGAGACAGACGCGCTCTATTTACGGCTAGTTTTACCCAGTCTTGAATAGGAGCATCTTTCGCCTGACACATTCTAAAAATGTCTTTAGACTCAACGGCTTGTTCCATTAAAATATTTCCATTGGTGTCAACCACGCGAACAACTCCGTCGCCTTTTATTTGGAAAGTTTTGTCATGAGATCCGTATTCTTCGGCTTTTTGTGCCATCAAGCCTACGTTCGGTACGCTTCCCATTGTTGTTGGGTCGAAAGCACCATGTTTTTTACAAAAATCAATTGTCGCAGTATAAATTCCTGCGTAACATCTGTCTGGGATAATTGCAATAGTATCTTGTCTTTTTCCTTCTTTATTTGGATTTGCCCTATCTAAAATCGGTGAAAAAGC
>CAILTC010000138.1 GCA_903837025.1 uncultured Bacteroidota bacterium
GGCGATAAGGATAACCTTGTGATTCCGCCTTTTCCCGTATCTCCAAATTTACTAAAAGTTTTTATTTTATCCTCTAATCTTTCTTTATTACAAGTTAACATATGAATAGTCCTCCTTATTTATTAACTCTTTTCCCCGGGGTTATAGCCTGTGCTGGGCAAACTGTGACACATAGCTGACATCCAACACATTTATCTACCCTAAGAATAGGTTTTCTAGTAGTTTCATTTATTTTTATAGCTTGATGACCCCCATCATAACAAGATAAATAACATCTTCCGCAGCCTACACATTTTTCTCCATAAAATCTTGGATAGCAAATACTATCTCTATCTAACTTATCCGTTGGAACAATATTAACTAAATTTCTGTTGATCCTTTTAAAATGCTTTTCAAATGACCAATCATTGAATATACAAAAGCGACTTTAAAAAATTTAGAAACAAGCAGCCAAAAATTAGATGCCGACCTTGAAGCGGTACAGCATAATTTTTTACTCAGAGGCTTTTTTAAGAAAAAGGAAAAAGAAAATAAACAATAAAATTCAGGGTTTTCTCTGCTTATCCATCCTTCCCTGCATTTCTTGTGATTCAGCCCGCGTGCTGACGAAACATTGATAAAAAATGTTGAATTGTTTCAATATTATCAAAGGCTGTATCATTAATTTTATTAGTCAAATATTTGTTTACATCAATTATTTGGAATTAATAGGTAGATCGAGCCGTATTCTTACGGCTCTTTATTTTTTACTTACAGCATACTTTACTTAGAAATATAATTTTTAAACTATTGAGAATATAACCCAACGGAACAATTTTATTTTAATTGAAAATGAGTTTTATGCTTATCATAAATAATTCCGAGTTCATTTCGAGGTATCAATTATATATTGGTGAGATCAAAGATGTAATTAAACCCGAACTCAGGAATATATTAGTTGAATTGTCTGCTATCAATCCGGAAAATTTGATTAAAGAGAATACTTTTTTCACTTCAGAAAATGATGCCCGTGGTTTTGTTTGGAACCTTTTTTTATTAAAAGCTAGCGGTCAGCCCATCGGAACCTTTTTTTGAATATACATTTTAGTAACACTATCATCTGATCTTTTACTATTTGATGAAATCTATTCAGACAAAAAAAAAGCCCCAATATAAATTGAGACCTTTTCTTTGTTTGGCAGGTATGCTTATAAGTTGAGTCGATTAATTTATTTATCTAAAGGATATTAAAACTACAATTAGTATTAAGAAAATTATCGTGAATGAAAAGAAATAAAAAGAACGCAACAACCTATTGTAGTTTAATATTTTTTTTATGTACTTCTCAGGCAAACGAATAGTATATATTTTCATTTCATCAAAAGGAACAAAGAATCGCATGAGTATGATCTGACCAAATGTATTTCGATTGAATGCAGTAAGGATCATTAAAAAAATGATTTCCAACAATAAGAGCAATTCTATGATTAAATTATAGTTCATTCTTCATGAATACTTATACGCAAATATCTTATTGATTTTAAAACAACTTTGTAGATATTTCTTCATTTATTATAATTTTTTCATCAATATCTTTGCCCGTCACGTAAATAAGAAACTTTACAGCATAGCTCAATTCTTCACCTACACTTCCGGTAAGACGTCACTGTCAATCAGTCCGAAAGAATGATACAAATTGACGAATTGCTGCAATAATATTGGTAGTCGCATCAGTAATTTTAAAAGCTTACACGATAAACTTAAAACAACTGGCATGAATCTTTTAATTCAAATAGTTTTTAGTATTGTTTATGCCATATTGATTTATATTTTTTATAAATCAATTATCCGAATACTAAAAAGCAAAACAATACGCATAAGCAGATTTGATGCGATAAAAGCAATAGCGGTGATCATTGTATTTATTATCATTTTAAAAAAATTACCGGAGGGAATTTTGATCATCTTAAATAAGCATGATTATAGTGTTGAATTATTTGATAGCGACAACATATTTGTTTACAGCATCATTTCTTTGCCCGTCTTTTTATCAGTCTATTTGGGCATCAGAATCAATGCTAAAATGACCTATTACTTTCTCACAGAATGGATGTTTTCTTGGGGTATTTTGATTGTGGGTTTCTTACTTATTTTATGTTTCGGTGTATGGGCATTCACCGATAAATTATAATTCATCCTTTATGATTGCACAAGGAAGGCCCTGATTTATTTTCGATATTTTATATGAATCATCCTTCTGCTAACTGCAATTTTCGTTGTACTTCATGTCGGTGTCAACATTATGCTGACTAAAAAAAGATATAAATCGACGAATTTGTACAATATAATTGCTTGTAATATAAATAGCTTTCCTTGAATCTAACAATCACAAAATTGGATGAGCTATTAGTATTATAATATTCTTGTTCAACTTGTGTAAGACAATAATATTCTATGATTTTCACAAATAGTAATCAATTCATTTGGATGTTTAAGTTATGTCTTGATGAGATCAAAGACATAATTAAACCTGAACTCCGTCCTCTATTACTTGAATTATATGACATCAATCCAAAATCTTTAATGGAGGAAGATGATATATTTTTCACTTCCGAAAATGAGCTACGTGGTTTTGTATGGAAGCTTTTTATATTAAAAGCTAGCGGGCAGTCTTTCAAATCATTTTTTTAACGTTGTCTTTTTTTGACATCCCTTCCCGCTTTTAATCTAGTGTTTAGCCCACTTGGAATACCCCGATAGGATGTAATCTTCCTAAAATGTAATTTATTATCCGAATAGCTCACTTCGGATTTAAAACGATTGGAGCAGCGTCAAGACAGAGGGATTAGCCTAATAAATCTTTAACCTATCAGTATATATTAACCCCAACAATAAGGTAGGGTTCTTGTGTAGAAAAATTAAAATAAGTTGCAGATATATTGATAATTTATATTCGTTGATGATTTTAACTTTGTCTATGCAATAACCCCCCTTCTAATAATAAACAGAAAGACCTCAGCGATGAGGTCTTTCTGCTTTCTATGATACAGCATTTATTTTTTTGATATACTGAACTTAAATGTTGATCCTTTATTTAAAGCTGATTCAACCCAGATCTTTCCCTTATATCTTTCAACAATTTTTTTGGAAATGGATAGACCAATTCCGGTTCCGCTATATTCGTCTTTATTATGTAAACGCTGAAAAATAACAAATATCTTTTCGAAATATTGTGGTTCAATTCCTATGCCATTATCTTGTACTGAAAATATCCATTCATTTTCTGTGTCTTCTGAGGATATGTGTATGATAGCCAAATCATTGTTTCGATATTTTAAAGCATTTTCAATCAAGTTTTGCATCAGTTGCGTCATAGGCGATTTGCCGGCATGAATTACCGGTAGTTTGTCTATAATAATTTTGGCGCTGTCATTAGAAAAATCATTTTTAAATAATTGTATTACATCGCTCATAACTTCGTTCATGTCTACTTCAGAGATTTTTAATGTTCCTGAACCTACACGGCTGTATTGTAAAAGGTCCCTGATCAATCCCTGCATTCTTTCTGCCCCATCAACCGCATAATGAATATATTGTTTACCCTTAGCATCAACCGCATTTTTATAATTGCGTTCTAATAGTTGTAAAAAATTCTTTACCATTCTTAAAGGCTCTTGTAAGTCGTGTGAAGCAACATAAGCAAATCTTTCTAATTCTGTATTGCTATTAGATAATTCTTCTGTCCTGGTTCTTAGTTGTTGATTGGCTTTCAGTAATTTTTCTTTAGCAAGCACTTTATCATTTATAAACCGGAACATTACACTGCAGCCATTTTCGTGCGGATAAAAATAATGTTCGAACCAGTTATTTGTTTTAGCATTATAGATCTCGAAATGCTGTGCTGTATTTGTTTTGATCGCGGTCAATAAATTTTCTTCAAAGACCGTGTTTTTATATTCAGGTAATGATTCGAAAATTCCTTTGTTAATAAAAGATTTTTCACCTTCCCGATGCTTATATACATCGGTTAAAGCATCGTTACAATAAACAATATTCAAATTTTTATCTAATGAGTAAAAGTAATCCGATATACTTTCAAGAATGATTTCGTGCTTTTTCAATAAATTTTCAAATTCTGTAATATCCTGCATGGCTGCAATAAACTGAACGGGCCGATCATTTTCATCGTAAACAAATTTCCCCAAAACATTTACCCAACGTTCTTCTTTATCATTGAATCGTACGATCTTATACTTTGCATTGTATTTGGTTTTCGTTATCGCAGCTGTTTCCATAATTGGTCGTAAGCCATTTATGAAATCCGGAGAAATAATTTTATTTCTAAAATTTTCTGAAGTTTTAATAAACCCGGCATCGATACCGATGATATCATCAAAAATTTGATTGCTTTTAAATTTGCCGGATTTTATATCGTTAACATAACTGCCAATATGGGCAACATTTTGTGCAGTTGAAAGAATTTTTAGGTTTTCTTCTAATGTGATCTCTGCATTTTTTCGAGTAGATATATCAATCACAAATACGGAAACACCTACTATATCTTCATCGGCATCTTTTAGTGGGTTATAATAATTCTCATAAAAATTTCTGTTCAAACTTTCATCTCCATATTCTTCAGTTACAATAAAGTACGCTCCTTTTAAAGCCGCATCAAAATTGTTCTTTGCCTTTTTTCGGTCATCTTCATTTGAAATGATATCCAGCATATTCATGCCAATTTCAATATCTACACCCCAAATGTTTTTAATTACCTCTTGATGATTCTTTGTAAAAGTGGTATAACAATAATTTTTATCTAGAGCAAAAACAACTATTCCTAAAGAACTCTCTAACAAGGAACGTTGAAACATAAAGTCGTTTTTATACCTTAACTCACTACGCTTTAAAATTTCTTCTGTTTTTTTACGTTCCGTAATATTTCTAGAATGCACAGCAACACCAATTATTTCTTCCCCGTGTTTAATTGGATGGAATGTGGTTTCTACCCATCTGTCTTTTTGGTAACTATTATTTTCAAAAATAAAGGATTCGCCCTTTAGTGCCCGATCAAAACTGTCTTGCCATATAGCTTTTAATTCCGGACTAAGATGTAGATGATCTATGATATTTTCTCCATATTGCATAGATTGTATTGATTTTCCGTCATTCCCAAAATTCAAAAAAGATTTATTGGCTGACAATAAGTTGCCATTAATGTCCACAGCAAATACTAGATCTGTTGTTGCATTAAAGATTGCTTCATTAGTTTCTAATTCTTTTAGTCTTCGATTGGAGATGGCTTCTATATCGTATAAACTATTTCGATAGGGTCTAAATGCAAAAAAATATAGGATCGGGAAGCAAAAAATAAATAATAAGATCGAATCAGAAAATGTTCTTACCCAGATAGTTAAATCAGGTAAAAAAGTAAATACGGACATGATCAGGAACTCGCAAATAAAAACCAATACAAGCGCGAAAAGAAAAAGTCTCACATCTTTTCTTTTATAGGATTTTTTTAATTTCTTTAATTCCATCTCTATCTAATTTGGATGAATTAAATCAGGCAACAACTTATGCTTGCTTAAATCTCGTCTGATTCAAAAATGTTAACGACCATTTTGCCATGCTCCAATTCGCTTAAAAGGGTAATACTAATTTTCACCTTTTTATGATCACCTGTTGCAAGGAATTGTGTAAAGCCCTTACTCGTTTTAGTTTCATAACGATTTGAACTTATTCTTTTTTTAAATTCACTGAATTTAATATTGAACAAGTCAAGTATATTCATTTTGCACAGATCACAATAGGGATACCCGTAAAATTTAACAGCAGCATCGTTGGCATCTTCTATAACAGTAGTTAGAGAATTAACCAAAAGCATTTTAATGGAATTGAATTTGAAAATTGATCTAAACAACTCCCGGCTATTATAATTTGCCAGATCTGCATTTTTTTTAATACTGATATCTTTTGAAAAAACGGCTACTCCTTTTATTGTTTTATCATTGTCTAAAACAGGAGAGAAATGGTGTTCATACCAACGGTCGATATCTTGGTCAGGAATTATTTCATTTTGTTCAAAAGTGAAAAGCTCTCCTTCGAATGCTTTTTTAAATAGCTCGAGCCAAATTGTTTTTGTTTTATATGAATAAGTAAGATCGGAAAATAGATTATCGCCTAGTACAAATGCCTTGTTTTTAGCATTCAGTTTAATTTTTTCCAGGAAAGAATTGTTAGCGGCTGTTACATTAAACTGCTTATCAACACTAAAGATTAGATCAGTGGTAGCGTTTATTAAGGCAGCATGAATATTTTTATCATTTTGTCTTTTTAACTCAGTCTTGATTGCTTCGGTTATATCAGTAGCATAGCTAATAATAACCGAGCTTCGTTGAGTACAGCCAAATTGTATTTTTTTCTCGCTAATTTCGAACCAACGTGGCATACCATCTTTACAATTGTATATACTTGTAATGGTTCTGCTTGCAGCCTCACTCTTTAAAAATGCAGCAAATCCTTTTTTGGAAGCTGATCGGTGATCAGGATCTTGTAATTGCCATAATCCATCAAAATTGTTGCATATTTCATTTTGCTCGTAACCTAATGAACGCTTCCATTCAGGCGATATTAATAATTCTTTTGTATCGACATTGTACTTAAAAATGTATTTGTCGATTAAGCCTTCGGAACAAGTAACGCAATTCGAAACTTCTGTTTCTGGACTCGTCATTGGGAACATTTACGTTGTGAAACTAATAGATCGAATATGTTTTAAAATGGGCTTTAATATAGTCTTTTAATACTTCCATTATTTTGGAA